>NZ_JCAIUM010000006.1:0-267440 GCF_059445545.1 Paenibacillus sp. Y568 | reverse complement strand
GATGAGATTTCCCAATTAGTAAGACCCCTTGAAGACGACGAGGTAGATAGGTTGGAGGTGGAAGTGCAGCAATGCATGGAGCTGACCAATACTAATCGGTCGAGGGCTTATCCTAATATTCTGAAGTTTAGACTTTAGAAGCAATGAAAGTTTCGAACTGCAAATTCATTCGTATCTAGTTTTCAAGGATTAAACCTTGTACTAAGCTGCATGTCCTTTTTGGGACTGATATTTTCTCGCAGCGATTTCGAGAAGCGTAAGCTTCGAAAAATCCCGTTTGGTGGCGATAGCGGAGGGGTTCCACACGTACCCATCCCGAACACGACCGTTAAGTCCTCCAGCGCCGATGGTACTTGGACCGCAGGGTCCTGGGAGAGTAGGACGCCGCCAAGCACAAGAACCACTATTGATTTCAATCAATGGTGGTTTTTTTATGTTTTCATTAACCTTGTTCCGATTTTAAGAAATAGATGTAACTTTTAACGAAGAGAAGTATGATTAATATAGAACGTTGGCATCTTATTAAGGCAGGTGAGAGAGTGTATGACGGATATAGGGTTATCTAAGGGTAATAGAAAGCAGCGGTATTTATTTATATTAATCGTCTTCTTGTATTGGTTCTCGGCTTACATATATGTACCTATTCTTTCGCCTTATATTGAGCATTTGGGAGCATCCTATACGCTGTTAGGAATGATCTTAGGGGTGTATGGTCTAGTGCAGATTATTTGTAGGTTACCTTTGGGCATTGGTTCAGATTATATGAAGAGACGTAAACCCTTTATCATGCTAGGTATTATAGCGAGTGGGGTAAGTTGTTTGGGTTTTGCCTTAACGAATCAATTGGGTTGGACTCTGGCAGCTAGAGCAGTCGCAGGAGTTGCAGCTTCTACTTGGGTTGTATTTACTGTGGGGTTCTCTACGTTGTATCCTAAAGAAGAAGTAACCAAGGCGATGAGTATGATGCAATTCACAACGGTGATTGCACAACTCTCCAGTATGATGATTAGTGGGTATCTAGTAGAAACATTTAGCTGGAAGCTTCCCTTTGCACTTGGTGGTGTGGTAGCAGGAATTGCGTTAGTGCTTTCCTTTTTCCTCAATGAAGTACAAGAAGATGTAACACGTGTGCCTATGTCTCTGAAAGATTTAATTCCAATTATGAAAGACTCGATGTTATTTAAGGTTTCTTTTCTATCTATACTGGCGCATTGTGTATTGTTTATTACGATGTTTGGCTATACACCCAACCAGGCACTAGCTCTTGGAGCTAGCAAGAATGATTTGGCTTGGTTAACATTGTCGTTCATGGTACCGCACGCTGTAGCTACGCTTGTTGCGGGAAAATTCTTTATGACTCGTTTTGGTGAAAGGACTACTTTAGTTGTAGGTTTTGTTGGAAGTGCACTGTTCTCGTGGTGTATACCTATGGCGGATAGCTTTATGTGGTTATGTATAACGCAGATATTTAATGGATTTGCTCAAGGTTTGATTTTCCCTCTATTGCTAGGTAAGTCTGTAGCTACCATTGATTATTCTAAACGGGCGACCGCTATGGGGTTCTATCAAGCTGTATATGCTATAGGGATGTTTGTTGGACCTTTTGTTGCAGGTGGAGTAAGTTCAATTTGGGGTTTAGATGGGGGATTTAGACTTGCGGGTATGGTTGCTTTGTGTGCAAGTGGGCTAGCCTTTTATTGGATGGGGCACAATGAACAACATACTGAGGCAAGATTATAAGATATAGGAGAGAAATAAACACATGGGACATACTTGGACAGAAGAACACTTAATTTATTCTAATGAAATTGATTATAAAGCGAATTGTCGGTTATCTAATTTGTTGAGTTTGATGCAGCGTGGTGCGGATGGTGATGTAGAACATATGGGTGGAACACGTGACCAAATGATCGCTCACAATATGGGATGGATGCTCACAACGATTGATTTAGAATGCGAACGGATGCCTATTTTCAATGAAAATTTAAAAATTACGACATGGAATAAAGGGACTAAAGGTCCTTTGTGGTTAAGAGATTTTCGAATAAAGGATGAGGACAATCAAGAAATAGCCAAAGCACGCACGTTGTGGGCTCTTGTTGATATTAAGAAACGTAAGGTGCTTAGACCGTCAGCGTATCCCTTTTCTATAAATTCTAATCTTGAGGATTCTGTGGGGCCCGTTCCTGACAAGATGAATATCTCAGAAGATGTCGAGCTATACGAGTCATACACGATGACGGTTCGTTATAGCGGTATTGATAGTAATGGGCATTTAAACAATGCGCGTTATGCAGACTTGTGTATGGATGCTTTATCAGTGAATGAGCTAAATCGGCTGTCCATACGAGGATTCCGGATTACATATCATCATGAGGTGCAGATGGGGGAAGTTATTCATGTTCTACGCTCTGATCTTATAGATGGAATGATTTATTTTAGAGGGCAATCACCGGATGGGACGCGTTATTACGATGCTGGGCTACAGGTTGTCGAATAGTGGAGGAGCCATAAACGGGACACGGCATTCCGATCGGTGGAGCTAAGCTGACAGAAGGACATCAGGAGTTAGCTCTTCGTTTCAAAGAATTAGCTGTACTCAAAGCGGGACGATATGTTGAGAAAGGGAATAACAACGACATTTAGAGGAATGATATTTGTGAGGTGATAACATGCCAGATCCTAAGTCGGTGAAATCCAACATTCAACGAAATAAAGGAAGTCTAAAACAAAAATCAACGACACTTTCCCCTGAGAAATCTAGGGATTATCCAGCAAGTTTAAATGGCATTCCTAAGACGGAATCGTAAACTTGAAGTTGTCGTAACTGGTGTAGTGCTGTAATTCTTTTTGAAAAGGTGGTCAAGGCCTAATACGAATCCGTATTAGGTTTTTTAAGTTTTAGCGTGAACGGTATCAATGTTATACTTAGACATATTGTCGAGCTAAGTATAATTGGATTTGATAAACCTTTAAATGGTACAAGAAAGAGGCGAAATATGAAATCTTTAATATTAGCAGAGAAACCCTCAGTTGCACGTGAAATCGCACGAGTAATGGGAAGCAGGGAGAAACATAAGGGATATTTCGAAGGCCCTAAATATATTGTGACTTGGGCGTTAGGACATCTTGTGGGGTTGGCTGAACCAGAAGATTATGATCGTAAATTCGCAGCATGGAATTTAGAGGATCTCCCTATTCTTCCAGAATCGATGAAGTTGAAAGTTTTGAGGGAGACAAGTCAGCAATTCAAGGTTGTTCAACAACAGGCCAAACGACAGGATATTAGTGATCTAATTATTGCGACAGATGCAGCACGTGAAGGGGAATTGTTAGCGCGTTGGATTATGAATATGATTAAGTGGAATAAGCCATTTCAACGTTTATGGATTTCTTCCCAGACAGATAAAGCGATTAAGGGAGGTTTTGCGACACTGAAGCCAGGACGTCAGTTCGATCGACTATATGAATCTGCTCGCTGTAGAGCTGAGGCGGATTGGATGATCGGGCTAAATGTTACTCGTGCTTTGACTTGTAAATTTAATGCCCAATTGTCAGCAGGGAGAGTACAGACGCCTTCCCTTGGGATGATTATGGATCGTGAGAAGGAGATTATCCATTTTCGTTCAGAAGAGTATGATACACTTTCGGCTGATATGGGCTCCTTTACCGCAACATGGAGAGCGAATAATGGAGATGCGCGAATGTTTGACCGCACGCAAGCAGAAGCTTTACAGAAAAAGTTACAAGGAAAAACAGGCAGTATAGATAAGGTTAAGAAATCTGAAAAGGTAGAACCCCATCCACTTGCCTATGATCTGACTGAGCTTCAGCGTGATGCTAATAAACGCTATGGATTCTCAGCGAAGCAGACATCTAATCTACTTCAACGGCTCTATGAACAGTATAAACTGGTCACTTATCCACGAACGGATAGTCGTTATTTAACATCAGATATGACGGAAACTTTCAAGGAACGCTTAGAGAGCGTGGCGGTCGGTCCATATGCATCGTTAGCTCGACCATTGCTACGCAAAAACTTAAATATCACGAAACGAATTGTAGACGATAGTAAGGTAAGTGACCATCATGCCATTATCCCTACAGAAGAAACAGTATTATTAAACTTACTTAATACAGAGGAACGGAAGCTATATGATCTCATTGTTCGTCGCTTTATAAGTCTATTCTATCCTCCTGCACGTTACGATGATGTTGTTGTCTCTGTGAAGGTGGAGAATGAGTTCCTTCATACGAAGGGAACGACCGTTAAAGATATCGGCTGGCGAGAAGTATATGGCGGAGAGGTAGCTAATGATACGGATGAAGATGATCAACCCGATCAACAGGACAATCGATCTGTATTGCCTGAACTGCGAGTTGGAGATTCCGTAAGAATACAGCGTTGTGCCGTTCGGCCTGGTCGTACATTACCACCGAAACGATATACAGAAGCTTTACTTCTTTCTCAAATGGAGAAACACGGGCTAGGAACCCCGGCTACACGTGCTGACATTATTGAGAAACTGGTGTTATCGGATACGATTGAGCGGAAGGGGAATATACTGCACCCTACAGGTAAAGGAAAGCAATTGATTGAATTAGTGTCCCCACAATTACGAACGCCAGAACTGACAGCGAAATGGGAATCGGAGCTTGAGAAGATTGCCCGTGGTCAGGGAAGTCCAGATTTATTTTTAAAAGGAATTCGTAGTATGTCAAAAGAACTGGTAGCAGGTGTCAAAGGAAGTTCCATTGAATACAAGCCACATAATGTGTCTAATAGCCATTGCCCAGAATGTAATACACGACTTCTTGAGAAAAAGAATAAACGAGGTACACTGCTGATCTGTCCGAAAGAAGATTGTGGCTATCGTCGTTCTGCAGAGAAAAGAGTGTCGAACCGCCGCTGCCCGCAGTGTCATAAGAAAATGGAAATGAAAGAAGGAAAGGCTGGACTGTATGTGCAATGCCTGACCTGTGGCATAACGGAGACGCTTAACCAAGATCATAAACATATCAATAAACGGGAAGAACGAAAGTTGGTAGAGAAGTACACACAGCAAGAAACGGTGGGATCGAACCTTGGTGAATTGCTGAAAGCTGCACTGGAGCAAAAGAATAAGTAATAATTGGATTTAAATAGAAAATCGAACAGTGGATCTCATTGTTTCCTGCACGGGATAGATTTATAATAGAAGAGTAGTTTAGTAAAAATCTGTTGACGAGGAGGACATGTAGCAGATGAGTAATGCACTATGGATTTGGTTTATAGTGATTAACATGGTGGGTTATCTGGTCATGTCTGAAGACAAGAAACGGGCTCAGAAGAGGCGTGACCGAGTACCGGAGAAAACACTGTTTCTATTAGCTGCTATTGGCGGTTCATTGGGTGTTATTATTGCGATGTATCGTAAACGGCATAAGACAAGACATGTAAGTTTCCGTTTAGGTATTCCGATTCTACTATTTATTAACGCCGTGTTGTATGGGTATTTTTTAAGCTAGATACTTGAGAAAGAGGTGTAGCACATGTTATATTCAAAAATTTTAGTAGCTTATGATGGTTCTAAAGCATCCAATAAGGCTCTGGATCATGCCATTTCGATGTCAAGAGTAACGCCTAATGCGATGATTTCGATTATTCATGTATTTGGTTTTCCACGCGCTTATTTTGGTGAAGCCTATGCACCCATTCCTGCATCTGTGAACGAAGAATACTATGATTTGGCTGAACAAACCATAGCGGAAGCTAAGAGGCATCTTGAAGAAGCAGGAGTAGCAGGAACGGTGGAACTTATTCAAGGTGCACCTGCGGAAACCATTCTTGAATACTCGAAGAAGAAGAATTCTGAAGTGATTATTATCGGTAGTCGTGGCCTCGGAGGCATTCGTGAATTTGTTCTCGGTAGTGTTAGCCATAATGTCGTACAGCACGCTCGTATTCCAGTACTTGTTGTAAAATAAATGGTATGAATTAGACAAAGCCAGCAGACCTGTATTTATAGGTTGTGCTGGCTTTATTTGGTTTAATTAGCGGGTAAAAGCGAACAATAATTTTTACTTTTATATAAATGTTCGTGTTTGAGTTGACATAGGGTGATAGAGATTGTTAAACTAAGCAAGTGATTTAAGAAATAATAATTGGATATATAACTCATTTAGATATCTCGTATAAATCTGGGAATAGGGCCCGGAAGTCTCTACCTGAACACCGTAAATGTTCGGACTACGAGGGAATACTACTGAAGCTGCACAAAGGATATGGCGGGTTTCGGTTACCATTGTCGGGATGTACTCTTGTAATTAATGGAGGGGATGACAAAGGCATGGCGTATTCCTTCCGATGTCCGGCGTCCCGATCAGTCATGTCCATGGGGTTCCGGACTTTTTTGATCTTCCTAAGTTACTAATGGTAAGTTCTTTATTATAAATATGAATACAAGAAATGAAAGTGGGTTGGAGCATGTTGCCAGAGGTTGCTGTGATTATGGGTAGCAAATCGGATTGGGAGACGATGCAGTTCGCTTGCCAGATGCTAGAAGAACTTCATATTCCGTATGAGAAAAGCGTAGTATCAGCACATCGTACACCTGATCTAATGTTCACCTTTGCAGAAGAAGCTGCAGGACGAGGAATTCGAGTTATTATTGCTGGAGCAGGGGGTGCTGCACATCTACCAGGTATGGTAGCTGCGAAGACAATTCTCCCTGTAATTGGTGTCCCCGTTCAATCGAAGGCGTTAAATGGACTAGATTCTTTACTATCCATTGTGCAAATGCCTGGTGGTGTACCCGTAGCGACTGTAGCGATTGGTAAAGCAGGAGCAACTAATGCGGGATTGCTTGCAGCCCAAATCATTGGAGCCTTCAATCCGGAGGTTCAAGAGAGAGTCCAAAAGCGTAGAGATACTATTCGGGATGAAGTGCTTGAAAGTAGTGATGATCTATGAGCCATAAGTTAACGGAAGCTGATAGGGAGCAAACCTTTAGGACGTTGCTACCAGGAAGTACGATTGGTATTCTAGGTGGAGGACAATTAGGAAGAATGATCTCACTTGCCGGTACGGCAATGGGTTATCAGTTTGTTACACTTGATCCAACTGCCCAATCACCAAGTAGTCCTGTTGCTCAGCAGATTATAGCGGAATATGACGATGTAGTTGCAGCACATGAACTAGCAAAGGTATCGGATGTCATCACATATGAGTTCGAGAACGTCGATGTGGGTGTAGCGGCTATGCTTATGAAAGAATCTTATGTCCCCCAAGGAAGTGCTCTGCTCTATACGACACAACATCGTTTGCGCGAGAAGTTAGCGATTGAAGCGGCTGGAATTCCTGTCGCACCTTATCGTGTAATCGAAGGATTGGATAGTCTGGAACAAGCGATGAAGGAACTTGGTTACCCTTCGGTATTGAAGACTGCTACAGGTGGCTATGATGGGAAAGGTCAAGTGGTCATTCGAAGTGAAGATCAATTGACTAGCGCTTATGCCGAGCTTGCAGCTTTTGGAAGAGAACTGGTGCTAGAGCAATTCATTCCTTTCGCTTGTGAAATATCTGTTATAGCTGCACGTAATCCTAGTGGCGATGTGAAAAGTTTCCCCATATCGGAGAATATTCATATGGACAATATATTGCATATATCCATTGTACCCGCGCGGGTAAGTGCACAAGTACAGAGAGAAGCAAGACGACTGGCCGAGACACTGGTAGCGAAATTGAATGTTGTGGGACTCCTAGCTGTTGAAATGTTCGTCACCGAGGATGATCAGTTGTATGTGAATGAATTAGCTCCACGTCCCCATAATTCAGGGCATTACACAATGGAAGCTTGTTCGACATCTCAGTTCGAGCAACATGTACGGGCTGTGTGTAATCTACCTTTAGAAGATACAACGTTATTAAGTCCCGTAGTCATGGTTAATGTGCTGGGCCAACATCTGGATTCGGTTATCGAGAGAATGGGAGTACGAGATAAGGTAGCAACGGAGTTAGGGATTGTACCTAAACTTCACTTATATGGTAAGACTGATAGTAAGAACAATCGCAAAATGGGCCATATTAATTTACTGTGCAAGGATGTGCAGGATGGGCTGGATTGGATAGAACAGACTAATATTTGGAGGAAGTAAAATTATGATAGAACGTTATAGTAGACCAGAAATGCGGGCCATTTGGACTGAAGAGAATAAATTTAATTCTTGGTTAGAAGTTGAACTTTGTGCATGTGAGGCATGGGCCGAGTTGGGTGTTATTCCGAAGGAAGATACTGTACTCATTCGTCAGAATGCGAAGTTTGATATCGCTCGAATTAATGAGATTGAACTAGAAACGCGCCATGATGTTATCGCATTTACTCGCGCCGTGTCAGAAAGCCTTGGAGAAGAACGCAAATGGGTTCATTACGGGTTAACCTCTACGGATGTCGTGGATACTGCACTCGGATATGTATTGTTACAAGCTAATCGTATTCTGGAGAAGGATATTCTTAATTTCATCGAAATTCTGAAAGATAAAGCCATTGCGTATAAAGATACACCGATGATGGGTCGTACCCATGGTGTTCATGCTGAACCAACGACATTTGGACTGAAGATGGCTTTATGGCATGAAGAAATGAAACGTAACTTAGAGCGTTTCCGTCATGCGGCGAATGGTGTACAGTTCGGTAAAATGTCAGGGGCTGTTGGAACATACGCGAATATTGATCCTTTTGTAGAAGAGTTTGTATGCCACAAGTTAGGTACGACAGCAGCGCCGATCTCAACGCAAACCTTACAACGTGATCGTCATGCGGAGTATATGGCTACTCTAGCTTTGATTGCTACATCATTAGATAAATTCGCTACAGAGATTCGTGCATTACAAAAGAGTGAGGTTCGTGAGGTTGAAGAGGCTTTCGCTAAAGGTCAAAAGGGTTCCTCAGCTATGCCGCATAAGCGTAATCCGATAGGTTGTGAGAATATCTCCGGTCTCTCCCGTGTCATTCGTGGACATATGGTGACGGCTTACGAAGATGTAACGTTATGGCATGAACGGGATATTTCCCATTCTTCTGTAGAACGTATTATCCTACCTGATGCGACAATGCTTCTAAATTATATGCTGAATCGTTTCGGTAATATTGTGAAGAACTTGACGGTATTCCCTGAGAATATGAAAAATAATATGGCTCGTACCTTTGGAGTTCCTTTCTCAGGCCGCGTGATGACGAAGTTGATCGATAAAGGCCTCAGCCGTGAACAAGCGTATGATACGGTGCAACCTCGTGCGATGCAGGCTTGGGAAGAACAACGCCAATTCCGAGACATTATTGAATCAACACCTGAGATTACTGAAATTCTTAGCGCTACTGAGATAGAAGATGCATTTAACCCAAGCTGGCATTTGAAGCATGTCGATACTATTTTTACAAAACTAGGTTTAGTTTAAAAGCGAACATATAGATAAAAGCAATATACCGTGAGGGAGGGCGAGGCCATGACATCAACAGCTGTATCTACTGCCGTGGAACTTGTTGACGCACCACTGTTGTATAAAGGGAAGGTTCGGGAGCTTTATGATCTGGGGGAACAGGTCCTAATCGTTGTGACAGATCGAATCTCTGCCTTCGATTATGTACTGGAGCCCCCGGTACCTGACAAAGGAAATGTACTAAATCAGTTAAGTGCGTTCTGGTTCCAACAGACTGCTGAACTCATGAAGAATCATGTTGTTCATACGGATGTTGAGCAACTTGGAGAGTTAATCAAGGATAAGGAACAGCTGAAGGATCGAATCATGGTAGTTCGTAAAGCGGAGCGTATTGATATTGAATGCGTCGTACGTGGATATATTACGGGTGGTGGATGGAGGCAGTATCAAGAGACCGGAGAAGTTAACGGGATTAGGCTTCCTGAAGGAATGCGTAAGAATCAAGCTTTTGAACAGCCGATCTTCACTCCAGCAGCGAAGAATGATGTAGGTCATGATGAGGATATCTCGTTGGATACAATGAAGGAATTGGTAGGAGAAGAGATCGCATTAGAATTACAGGAACGGAGCCTGAAGCTATACAGTTTCGCCCGTGACTATTGTGCTAAGCGAGGCATTATTCTAGCAGATTGTAAGTTTGAATTTGGATTGTTGGATGGTGAGGTTATCCTCATTGATGAAATATTCACGCCGGATTCTTCTCGGTTCTGGGCGGAAGAGAAATATGAGCTAGATATCGAGATTGATAGTATGGACAAAGAGCCTGTCCGTTCATATCTAGCATCATCCTCATGGGATAAGAATAGTAGTCCAGATCCACTTCCAAGAGAAGTGGTAGAAGAGACTACACGACGTTATTTGAACATTTTTAACCGATTGACGAAATCATAATAATCTAAGTTTATTTACCCATTCTGAGGAGGAACTTTGAATCATGATTAAAGCAACAGTCTACGTCACTATCAAGAAAAGCGTATTGGATCCCCAAGGGGTCGCCGTTCAGGGAGCACTTCATTCGATTGGCTTCCAAGAAGTTGAAAGTCTTCGAATTGGTAAATACATGGAGTTGAATTTGGATACGGATGATCGTGCCGAAGCGGAAGAACGATTGAAAGCGATGTGTGAGAAGCTTCTAGCTAATACGGTAGTCGAGGATTACCGTTATGAATTGGAGGGCTAATCTATGAAATTTGCTGTCTTAGTTTTTCCAGGTTCCAATTGTGATATAGACTGCTATAAAGCAGTAGAAGATACTGTCGGAGAGTCTGTTGATTACGTATGGCATACTGCAATAGACCTTTCTGCTTATGATTGTATTCTGGTTCCCGGTGGATTCTCCTATGGTGACTATTTACGTTGCGGAGCGATTTCACGTTTTGCACCCGTAATGGCAGAGGTTGCTAAGGCTGCGGAACAAGGGAAGTTCATATTAGGAATTTGTAATGGTTTTCAGATTTTGACTGAAGCGGGATTGCTGCCTGGCGCGCTTCGCCGTAACGAATCGATGAAATTCCGTTGTCACGATACGGTACTGAAGGTAGTTAACAACGAGACACCATTTACAAGTGAATATAGCAAGAACGAAGAAATAACGATTCCAATCGCTCATGGTGAAGGGAATTATTATTGTGATGAAGAGACACTTGAACAGTTAAAACAAAATCATCAGATCGTGTTCACATATGGCGATAATCCTAATGGATCAGTCGCAGATATTGCAGGGATTTGTAACGAACGTGGAAATGTGATTGGGATGATGCCGCATCCAGAGCGCGCAGTAGATACACTATTAGGTTCAGAAGATGGTAAACGTATGTTCACATCTATATTGAAGTCCTGGAGGGATTCACATGACGCAGCAAGTATCCGCTAAGGAACCGACCGCAGAACAAATTGCGGAGCAACACATATATCAGCAGATGGGCGTATCGGAGAGCGAATATGAGTTGATCTGTGGATTTATGGGTCGCAAACCTAACTATACGGAAATCGGTGTGTTCAGTGTCATGTGGTCTGAGCATTGTGCCTATAAGAATTCGAAACCGTTACTACGTCGTTTTCCTACGAGTGGTCCTCGTGTCCTAATGGGCCCTGGTGAAGGTGCAGGGATCGTAGATATTGGTGATAACCAAGCGGTTGTATTCAAAATTGAAAGTCATAATCACCCTTCAGCAGTGGAACCTTTTCAAGGAGCAGCAACGGGTGTCGGTGGAATTATCCGCGATATCTTCTCGATGGGTGCAAGACCTATAGCAACCTTGAACTCTCTTCGTTTCGGTAAACTCGAAAGTGATCGTGTGAAATATTTGTTCGAGCATGTTGTATCAGGTATTGCTGGTTACGGTAACTGTATTGGAATTCCAACCGTTGGTGGCGAAGTGGTATTTGATGAAAGCTATGAAGGCAATCCACTCGTTAATGCGATGTGTGTTGGACTCATTGACCATGACAAAATCCAGCGTGGTGTCGCTAAAGGTGTAGGAAACCCAGTGTTCTACGTTGGACCGCCAACCGGCCGCGATGGCATCCACGGAGCTACATTCGCATCGATTGAACTTAGTGAAGAGTCTGAAGCGAACCGTACCGCAGTACAAGTAGGTGATCCATTCATGGAGAAGTTAGTGATGGAATCTTGCCTAGAATTGATCGACAGCGGCATCGTTCTTGGTATTCAGGATATGGGAGCGGCTGGATTGACTTGTTCAAGTGCTGAGATGGCGAGTAAAGCGGGTAACGGACTAGAACTGTATTTGGATCAAGTTCCTCAACGTGAAGATGGCATGTCTCCTTACGAAATGATGTTGTCCGAATCGCAAGAACGCATGTTATTTGTTGTTGAACCGAAGGATGAAGCCCAAGCCCAAGAGATATTTGATCGTTGGGGTGTGATCTGCGCCAAGGTGGGTAAAGTAACGGACGATGGACGGTTGAAGTTGTTACATCACGGAGAAGTCGTAGGCGATATGCCAGTCAATGCACTAGTGGATGAATGTCCAGTGTATGATAAACCTTCTTCAGTTCCAGCTTATTATGTGAATAGTGATCAGATTGATACACTTCGTTATGACGAAGTAACAGACCTTGAAGGAGCTTTGAGCCAGATTCTAGCCTCTCCAAGTGTGGCGAGTAAAGCATGGGTATATGACCAATACGATTATATGGTTCGTACCAGTACAGCAGTTCGTCCAGGGTCTGATGCGGCAGTCGTAACGATCCGTGGTACACGTAAGGGTCTAGCAATGACAACGGACTGTAATGGACGATATGTATATCTTGATCCTGAAGTGGGTGGCAAGATCGCGGTCAGTGAAGCGGCAAGAAATATTGTGTGTAGTGGAGCAGAGCCACTTGCGATTACAGATAACTTGAACTTTGGGAATCCCGAGAAGTCAGAGATCTTCTGGCAGATGGAGCGGGCTGTGGATGGTATGGCAGAAGCTTGTCGCGAACTGAACACACCGGTTATTGGTGGAAATGTTAGTCTGTATAATGAGAATGCTAATGGCTCGATCTATCCTACACCTGTTGTAGGTATGGTGGGTCTAGTCCATGATATTGATCATATTACGACGCAGGGCTTCAAGAAAGAAGGAGACACGATCTTGCTACTCGGTGATACTTTCGCTGAACTTGGGGGTAGTGAATTCCAGACAATATTACATGGTGTTGCGGAAGGACGTCCTCCAGTACTTGATCTTCAAGTAGAGCAGAAATTACTATCATCTGTACTTGGAGCAATTCAAAGCGGGCTTGTTCAATCGGCACATGACTTATCTGAAGGTGGGCTTGCCGTAGCCATTGCTGAGTCTTGTATAAGTGGACATTTAGGTGCTCAAGTGACTATCGACACAGAACTTCGTAGCGACGTTGCATTATTTAGTGAGAGCCAATCACGAATTCTACTATCTGCTTCGCCAGATAAGGCAGAGCAATTAAAGGCTTATATTGAAGGACATGGTGTTCCTATAGTGAAGATCGGTACGGTCGAAGGAAGCAATCTGGCTATTGATATCAACGGAAAGAATGCACTGAATCAATCTGTGGAAGCCTTGAAGCAGGTGTGGAAGGATGCGATCCCGTGTCTCATGAAATAACATCTGCAAAGTTAGCGTCCCGTAAATCCCAATCTCATCCACTCTGGACAGGAGATTTCTATAACGAAGGTACGGGTAAGGACGATATTTTTGATACGTTAAAAGAGGAATGTGGGGTCTTCGGAGTGTTCGGTCATTCCGAGGCCGCATCGCTTTCTTATTATGGATTACATGCATTACAGCACCGTGGAGAAGAGAGCTGTGGGATGTGTGTAGCTGATGGGAAGGAATTTAACTATCACCGCGGCATGGGACTTGTAAAGGAAGTTTTTGATAAGGAAAAAATGGCATCTTTAGTAGGTAACATGTCTATTGGTCATGTACGTTATTCTACTAGTGGGGATAGTCGTCTTGCGAATGCTCAACCTCTTATCTTCAAGTATCGTGATGGAGATTTAGCGATTGCGACGAACGGTAACATTGTTAACGCTCCACAAATTCGCCATGAGTTAGAACAGAGTGGTTCGATATTTCAGACGACAAGTGATACAGAGGTCGTGGCTCACCTCATCGCACGTTCTTCCAAGGATGTCGTGGAAGCGGCGAAAGATGCATTGAAGCGTATTGTTGGTGGGTACGCTTTTCTCGTCATGACCAATAATAAGTTACTTGTAGCTTCGGATCCTCATGGACTTCGTCCCATCACAATGGGTAGATTAGGCACTTCATATATATTCTCTTCTGAATCCTGTGCACTTGAGACCATTGGTGCTGAGCTATTACGAGATATACAACCGGGCGAACTATTGGTACTTGATGAGAATGGGCTAAAAGAAGATCGCTATACCGAACCACAGCGTAAAGCATTATGTGCAATGGAGTACATTTACTTCGCTCGTCCTGATAGTGATCTTAACGGCTCTAATTTACATGCTTCACGTAAACGAATGGGAAGTCAAATGGCTCTGGAGTCATTCGTAGATGCAGATCTTGTAACTGGGGTACCTGATTCTAGTATTTCAGCTGCTATTGGATATGCGGAGCAGACGGGAATTCCTTATGAGCTCGGTCTAATCAAGAATAAATACACGGGGCGGACATTTATTCAACCTAGTCAAGAATTGCGCGAACAAGGGGTCAAGATGAAGCTAAGTGCTGTTCGTCGTGTTGTTGAAGGTAAACGTGTCGTTATGATTGATGATTCTATCGTTAGAGGAACAACTTGTCGCCGTATCGTTAATTTGTTGCGAGAAGCAGGCGCGACGGAGGTACATGTAAGAATTACATCACCTCCTTTTAAGAATCCATGTTATTACGGGATAGATACACCGGACCGTAAAGAACTTATTGCTTCCGATAAAACGGTGGAAGAAATCTGTCGTGAGATTAATGCGGATTCGCTAGCTTTTCTAAGTCCAGAAGGATTGATTCATGCCGTAGGTGGAGACAACGCAAGTGATCCGAATGGTGGCCTATGTCTCGCATGCTTCAATAATGACTATCCGACAACGCTTGATTTCGGTGGTGAGGAAAAAGCAGGCTGCGGATGTTAACATCTTGGTTCAAGGTATTAAACGTTAATATACTTATTTAATAGCACGCCAATTATGGAAGGAGTGTTCTTACAAGTGTCTGAGGCCTACAAAAGTGCTGGGGTAGATATCGCAGCAGGGAACGAAGCAGTAGAACGGATGAAGAAACACGTGAAGCGGACGATGCGTCCAGAAGTCATGACAGATCTCGGAGGATTCGGTGCTTTGTTCAGCATGAACAAGGATAAATACGATGAGCCTGTATTAGTGTCAGGTACGGATGGTGTAGGGACAAAGCTTAAAATTGCATTTGCGATGGATCGTCATGACACCATTGGTATTGATGCCGTAGCCATGTGCGTGAATGATATTATCGTGCAAGGAGCAGAGCCATTATTTTTCCTTGATTATCTTGCATGTGACAAAGTCGTTCCCGAAAAGATTGAAGCTATTGTAGCTGGAATCGCAGAAGGTTGTTATCAAGCAGGGTGTGCTTTAACGGGCGGAGAGACTGCTGAGATGCCAGGTATGTATTCCGAAGGTGAGTATGACATTGCTGGATTTACGGTAGGTGTTGTAGATAAAAGAAACATCATTAATGGGACTACGATTGCTCCAGGGGACACTGTGATCGGGCTTGTCTCAAGTGGTGTACACAGCAACGGATTCTCCTTGGTTCGTAAGCTTCTTCTAGAACAAGCAGGCTATAGTCTGCATGATGAAATCTCAGAATTAGGTGGTAAACTAGGGGACACATTATTGGTCCCAACGAAAATTTATGTGAAACCATTATTAGCTCTAATTGAACAAGTGAATGTCAAAGGGATGGCCCATATTACAGGTGGCGGATTCATTGAGAATATTCCACGTATGCTTCCAGATGACGTGAATGTAGAGATTGACTATGGTTCATGGCCAATTCTACCGATTTTTGAACTCATGCAGCACAAAGGTGATATTACGAATCGAGATATGTTTACAACCTTTAATATGGGCATTGGAATGGTACTTGTCGTAAGCGAAGAGGATGCCTCTGAAGCGCTCCGTATATTGCTAACGAACGGAGAAGAAGCATATATCATCGGTCGTGTAAGAGAAGGTGAATCAATCGTTACCTTTACAGGGGCTGACGTGTAATGAGTCATTACCGAATTGCCGTATTTGCTTCCGGAGAAGGTAGCAACTTCCAAACATTAGTGGATGCTGGCAAAGCAGGTTTGCTTGGTGGCGCGAAGGTGGAATTGCTAGTGTGCGACAAGCCAACCGCTCCAGTTGTTAAACGAGCTAAGGATGCCGGTGTGGAGGTTCACTTATTTACACCGAAGTCGTATTCTTCTCGTGAATCTTATGAAGCAGAAATTGTGGAACGCTTAGAGGCTTTGAATATCGAGTTAGTCGTATTAGCTGGTTATATGCGTCTGTTGACATCTGTAATGGTGGATCGGTATGCTGGGCGACTGATTAACATTCATCCATCATTACTTCCTTCTTTTCCAGGAAGAGATGCCATTCAGCAAGCCCTTAACTATGGTGTGAAATGGACGGGTGCTACGGTACATTTCGTAGACGGGGGAATGGACACAGGTACTATTATCGCGCAGCAGTGTGTCGAAATAGAGCCGAAAGCTACGCCAGAGTCTCTTGCTGGATCTATTCATGCTGTGGAGCAGCAATTATTTCCTCAGGTTGTGTCATGGTTTGCACAAGGACGTATAACGGTAAACGACAGACAGGTTACAATATTGTCGGACAAATAACGATGATTCGCCTACAAGGAAGTAGTGTTGCAAGGTAATTCGATATTTCTCGGGAAATATTGTTCGAACAATCGAATGCTATCGTTTTAACATGACAGATGGTCAGGTGTAGTGCGACAGGTCATGACATTTCGTCAATATAAAGGAGGATCCTATTCGTGAGTATAAAGAGAGCTTTAGTCAGCGTGTCGGATAAACAGGGAATCGTAGATTTTTGCCGCGAGCTGTCTGCATTGGGTGTGGAGATCATATCAACGGGGGGCACAAGCAGTCTACTTGCTAAAGAAGGCGTGCCAGTCATTGGAATTTCAGAAGTGACAGGGTTCCCAGAAATTATGGATGGTCGTGTCAAAACATTACATCCAGCCGTACACAGTGGGTTATTAGCGGTACGTGACAATGTGGAACACCAACAACAAATGAAAGAATTGGATCTTGGCTATATCGATCTAGTGGTCGTAAATCTATATCCTTTTCAAGAAACCATTACCAAACCAGACGTATCATATGAAGAAGCTATTGAGAATATCGACATCGGTGGACCAACCATGCTCCGTTCAGGTGCTAAGAACCACGCCTTTGTCAGTGTGGTAGTAGATTCTAGCGATTATAGTACAGTGCTTGAAGAAATCCGTAAGGATGGAGACACAACACTGGAAACACGCAAACGGCTCGCAGCAAAAGTGTTCCGCCATACAGCGGCTTACGATGCCCTTATCTCTGATTATTTATCGAATGTAACAGGTGACCCATTGCCAGAACGATTGACAGTGACCTATGAGAAAATACAAGACTTACGTTATGGTGAGAATCCGCACCAAAAAGCGGCGTTTTATCGTAAACCATTAGCACCTGAAGGTACGCTGACGACAGCAGAGCAGATTCATGGTAAAGAGTTATCCTATAATAATATCAATGATGCTAATGCAGCCCTTCAGATTGTAAAAGAATATGATCAACCTACGGTCGTTGCTGTTAAGCACATGAATCCTTGTGGTGTTGGAACCGGAAGCAATGTATGTGAAGCTTATCAAAAAGCTTACAACGCTGATCCAACCTCGATCTTTGGTGGAATTGTGGCTGCGAATCGCACGATTGATGCTGATACAGCAGAACTACTTAAAGAGATTTTCTTAGAAATTATTCTAGCACCAGACTTCACAGAAGAAGCCCTTGAGATTCTAACAAAGAAGAAAAACATTCGTCTATTGAAGATGGGTGAATTCGGTTCGTCGAAAGAACGTAATAGTCAGTTCTTGTTCACCTCTATCGATGGTGGAATGGTCGTTCAAGAGAGTGACGTCCATTCCGTGGATGCGTCAGACTTGAAGGTGGTTACAGATCGTCAACCAACAGAGGATGAGTTGAAGCAGTTGTTGTTTGGATGGAAAGTAGTTAAGCATGTGAAGTCTAATGCGATTGTACTTGCCGCAGATAATATGACAGTGGGTGTAGGTGCAGGTCAGATGAATCGTGTGGGTTCCGCGAAGATTGCCATTGAACAGGCAGGAGATAAGGCAAAAGGTTCGGTACTCGCATCTGATGCGTTCTTCCCTATGGGAGATACAGTCGAATTGGCGGCTAAAGCAGGTATTACTGCCATTATTCAACCTGGTGGATCGATCAAAGACGAAGAGTCCATTAAAGTAGCCAATGAATATGGGATTGCAATGGTATTTACGGGCGCGCGTCATTTTAAACACTAGATCATCGTTTTACAAATAGTGTTAATGCTCTAGAGTCGTATAAGAATGGAGTTTTGAAAAAGGGTACGAAGAGGGAGAGGCAAACATGGACATATTGGTCGTAGGTGGTGGAGGTCGTGAACACGCCATCGTATGGGCGTTAGCCAAGAGCCCTCAAGCTGGACGTATATACTGCGCTCCAGGTAATGCTGGAATTGGCACGATTGCAGAATGTGTACCGATTGCTGTTCATGATTTCGATCAATTAACAAATTTCGCTATCGAGAAGAAGATTGAATTTGTTGTCATTGGACCAGACGATCCTTTAGTGGACGGGATCGTAGATGCTTTTGAAGCTAAGCATATTCCGGTATTTGGACCACGTAAGAATGCAGCAGTTATCGAAGGTAGCAAGACTTTTATGAAAGATTTGCTACACAAATACAATATTCCGACAGCAGCCTATGAGAAGTTCGGTCATTACGAGGATGCAAAGGCATATCTACAGAATCAGCAAATTCCAATCGTTATAAAGGCGGATGGTCTCGCAGCAGGTAAAGGTGTTACGGTTGCTTTTTCAATGGAACAAGCGCAATCGGCATTACATGAGATCATGGTGGACAAAGTATTTGGTGACGCAGGAAGCCGTGTAGTGATTGAGGAATTCCTTGCGGGTCAAGAAATGTCGATTCTAGCATTCGTAGATGGTGAGACGGTTCGACCTATGGTCGCAGCTCAAGATCATAAGCAGGTATTCGACAACGATCAAGGACCTAACACAGGAGGAATGGGAACCTATTCTCCCCTTCCTCATATCGATTCAGAGATCATTGAAGAAGCCATTGAGAAGATTATCAAACCTACGGCTAAGGCGATGGTTGCGGAAGGACGTTCTTTTCGTGGAGTACTGTTCGCAGGTCTGATGATTTCACCCGATGGAACGCCGAAGACGATTGAATTCAATGCACGTTTTGGGGATCCAGAGACACAAGTTGTACTGCCTAGGTTAAAAAGTGACTTACTCGCCATCATGTGGGCAGCCGTGAACGGAACACTGGCTGACATTGAGATCGAGTGGAGCGATGAGGCAGCGGTATGTGTCGTGTTGGCTTCAGGAGGTTATCCTGCCGCCTATCCAAAGGGTATCGTGATCAATGGATTAGATGAGGTGCAAGATGCGCTCGTATTCCATACAGGTACAGCAAAGAATGAGACTGATGAGTGGATCACAAACGGTGGACGAATTCTTGGCGTCGTAGGCTTAGGATCAGACATCGCTGAGGCACGTGCAAAAGCATACCGTGAAGCAGCACATATTAACTTTGAAGGTAAACATCTTCGTACAGACATAGCGGCGAAGGCACTTATTTAATTCATGAGAATCGTAAAGATGTTAGACATATGAGAAATAGATAGAATATGATGTCATGCAATACCGGGGGAACACGAGCGGAATTAATAAAAACTTCCATACATTGCGTAGGATACCACTACGATAACGGATTGTCCTTACGATCGCTGTTGCCTGCTGATTTATTGATTATATAACGCTCGAAGCGGTTTAAATCAGCAGGCAAAGGCGAACGCTAAAGCTTCTTCAGGACAATTCCGTCCTCTTCGCTACTACGCATAGTATTCTTCATTTTCTGCAAGTATGGATTTTAGGTTCAAGGCATCCTTTGCACAATCTATTTGTGTAAAAGATGTCTTTTTTTTGTTTGAGCATTTTGCATTAATCTAAGCCCTTGGTGCACATAGGATTTTTGAGCATAAAAAAGGACTTCACCCCAACTTGGAGAAGTTTTCAAGTGACCAAACGAGAAAACCCAAGGGAGTGAAGTCACTATGTATATTCTCCAAGAAAGTCTATTTTCCTTTGAGGAACTGCAAAAAATCGATTCTAAAGAACGACTACCTTTCTTTATCAGTGCACTCGACCTTCGTCCTTACGCGAAAAAAATTGAGAAATCCTTCACCCCGAGGAGCGGATGGCCACTGCCGCGAAGGAATTCTCCGCGCGTTGCTCGCTGCCCCTTTGGAGAACATTGACACGTTCACCGGCTTGCAACGCAGACTCGAATTTGACCTTCGTTTCCGTTACCAGTGTGGGTTACGACTGGATCGATCCGCGCCTATGAGAAAAAAGAACCGAAACGTAAAAGCGAACTTACAGGCAATGCCAACTGGGGAGTGAAGCTCGACACCTTTGGCAATAAAGTCAAGTGGTTTGGCTACAAACTGCATCTGGCCGTCGATACCAAGAGTGAACTTCCGATTGCCCTAAAAGTTACACCCGCACATGTGAATGATGGGGACGAGGGACCCCCACTCATGAAGCAAACCGTCGACCGATTCAAGACCCGATTTTTCATGTTGGATGCGGGTTATGATCAAGTGAAGAACTACGAGGCTGCACGAAATGTGAAGGCCCAAGCGATTATTCCAATGAATCCACGGAATGAAAAAGAACCGCCTGCTGGCATGACAACCAAAGGAACACCTTGCTGTTCGATGGGGTTTGCGATGACGTATTGGGGCCAGGAGAACGAACGTTTGAAATTCCGTTGTCCGCATGCCACGGGTAAAGTTGAGTGCCCTTTGGGTATGGCGGCTTGTTCCACTTCCAATTATGGGATGGTGGTCAAGGTCGACACTCAGCAAGACCTTCGCCGCTATGCGATGCCGCACCGAGAAAGCAGGGGGTGGAAGGAACTCTACAACAAGCGAACCAGTGTAGAACGCTGTAACTCTCGAATGAAGACCTATTTAACCGCAGACCAATTGCATGTTTGGGGCATTCAAAAAGTCACGACTCACCAATATTTGAATGCGATTGTGCTTCTTGCTTCTGCGCTGGCTGTATCGAGACAACGAGTCACAAACGCCGCTTAAATTTTCAACCTTCCGAAAATTCTGCCCGTCTGTCCATTTACGCCTACACTCTCTCAAAAACTCAATTAGTATGAGGTCTAACCTTGTCTCTCTCTTGAAAAATGGATTATACAAAATGCTCGTATAAATAATTCAGGCGTTGTATGCCTTGATTCCAAGCATCGATCTCTTATGCTAAGTCTATCGATAGCTATTTAAGATATGATGTTGCATCTTCCTAAGGTCTCCTTGCATGGCACATGCAAGGCACAATACAAATAAAGGCGATTCTCCATTCGATTCTGAATGAAAAATCGCCTTTAATTCATTTTATGATTTAATTGTGTTAAAAAAGCCTTCCTGGCAATAGGAAGGCCTTCTTTATATACCATGGAGCAAATAGCGAAATTGAAAAACTATTGATCCCCGAATCTGCATATTTAGCGGAGAGGATGGAATTGTTCTGTAGAAGCGGAAGCGTTCGCCTTTGCCCTCGGATTTCATCCGCTATAGCGGTATAATCAAGAAATCTGAGGGCAACAGCGATCGTAAGGACAATCCATCATCGTAGCGCACGTTATATGCATATTCTTTAAAATATTTTTTCAATCATGCCTATTTCGAAATATCTACAAACCCTTCCCCAAACACGTCACGTACATCATGGATCGTTACAAAAGCATCGATATCGATAGCTTTAACGATTTTCTTGAGCGCAGATACTTCTTGTTTGCTGATTACAATGTAAAGGACTTCTTTAGGGCTCTTTGTATAATATCCGTGGCCTGATAGTACGGTAACGCCTCGTTCCATGACATTATTTACTTGCTCAGCAATTCTGTCTTGTTCTTTCGAAATGATCATAACAGCCTTTTTAGGGTTTAGACCTTCAATGATGAAGTCCATGACCTTGGTACCGACATAGAGCATAACAATCGAATACATGAGACTCTCGGCTCCAATAATAAAGTAAGAGCAGAAAACAACAATGAGGTCGAAGAACAGTAACGAGTAACTTATGTTCCAGTCCAGATATTTGTTGGTCATTCTTGCTAGAATAGCAGTCCCAGCAGTAGTACCCCCCACACGTATAATCATTCCGATTCCTACACCTGTAAAGACACCGCCGAACAAAGCATTCAGAATAAGTTCATCTGAAGGAATACTCCAGTTCACAGTTAAATGAAGGAAGAGGGAATTAAATAGTACAGCAATAATCGTGTAAATGGTTGTTGTTTTGTCCAGAAATTTATAACCGGCAATAAGTAAGAATGAATTAATAATTAAGTTGACTAGACCTGGGGACCATTGGAAAAGGTAATAAAAAATAATAGTTAAACCTGTAACGCCACCTTCGCCAAATTCGTTTGGAATAACGAATAGATTGACCGCTAGTGCGAAGAAAAAAGTACCTAAGATAATAAAAAGAATATCAATCACTTTCTTTTTCATTGAAAAGCCCGCCTTTGTGTGTTGGATCAAAAATAACTTGAAGAAATTAGTGCAAAAAATAGTCCGCAAAGTATAAATCGTAACTCCCATTTATGCATATGTCAATGAAAAACGTATAAACGCAAAACAGGAATCCCATGGTATGGCAAAAGTCAACATCCTATCGTCGAGTAAAAAGGATTGTCATGAAATGTATTGGCTTGCAATATAACCTTTTTTCATTTATCCTTAGTTTAATAATCTTAATATTAAAATAATATTTCGCTGTTGAGTTAGTATTCATTAAAATGACTTGGGGGATACGTTTTGAAGCATATATTCAAACAAGGAAGTGACACTTCCGCACCTATTCTTGTACTCTTTCATGGTACCGGAGGTAATGAACAAGATTTGTTACCTATTGGAGAGATGATATCACCGACATCATCTATTCTTAGTATTCGTGGTAATGTCCTCGAGAATGGAATGCCACGCTTCTTTCGACGGTTAGCCGAAGGTGTCTTCGATGAAGTAGATTTGGTCAATCGTACTCAAGAAGTGTACCAATTCTTAGATGATGCCGCAGCCAAATACGGAATAGATCGTCGTAACATGGTAGCCGTAGGATATTCGAATGGTGCTAATATTGCTGGAAGTCTACTGTTTCATTATGCAGATGCTTTTAAAGGGGCTATACTGCATCACCCCATGGTTCCACTACGCAATAAGGTGTTACCTGATTTGTCGGGTATACCTGTCTTTATTGGAGCAGGACGGAATGATCAGATGTGCCCTGCACAAGAATCTGAGGATCTTCAAGCCTTGTTGATAGGTGCTGGAGCTGTAACCGACGTTCATTGGGAGAATAATGGTCACCAATTGAGCCGGACAGAGGTCGATGCAGCTGGAGTATGGTTCGAGAAGAACTTTAGTTAATTAGGTTAATTATATTTACCCGGAGTGAAATAGGCCTTTCATCTATAGTAGATGAAGGGCTTTTAATAATATATAAACTAATCATGTATAAGTCGTATAACATGTATTACATCCTATGACACGGTTGAAAAACAAGCGTGAAAAGAGTACGTTATTAAGTAGAACAAAATTAAGCAATGTCAGTTGTATACATAGATATTGGAATGAGGAGCAGGATGACAGGTATGAACGAAGAAACCAATACAGATCACACGGAAGAATCTCTTAAGAAATCAGCTATAGTAGATTCAACTAAGGCAAAGACATTCTCTAACCCACAGAAGCAGGTCCCAGTCATGATGGAAGAGATCGTACGAGCACATCATGTATTAAAGGAAGTTATTGTACGGACACCTTTACAATGGGATGCGGTACTTTCCGCTAAATATAACTGTAACGTTTATCTGAAGCGTGAGGATCTACAAGTGGTACGGTCGTTTAAGATCCGTGGCGCATATAATATGATTCGCAATCTTACTGAGGAAGAATTGGCTAAGGGGATCGTCTGTGCGAGTGCAGGTAATCATGCTCAAGGTGTGGCTTTTTCCTGTAAAACACTAGGGATTCAAGGTAAAATTTATATGCCTAGTACGACACCTAACCAAAAAGTGAAGCAGGTTAGACGGTTCGGCGGTGAGAATGTTAAGGTTGTATTGATTGGTGATACGTATGATGATGCTTATGCTGAAGCGATGAAGACCTGTGATGAGCAGGGTATGACATTTATTCACCCATTTGATGAACCACGCATTATTGCAGGTAATGGAACGATTGCAATGGAAGTGATGGAAAGTCTAGATACTGCTGCTGATTATATCTTTGTGACGATCGGTGGAGGTGGACTAGCAGCGGGAGTAGGTACATATATCAAGACAGTTAGTCCTCAGACGAAAATGATTGGAGTTGAGCCATTAGGAGCAGCTTCAATGAGTGAAGCGTTGTCACGTAAAGAAGTAGTGACACTGAATGAGATCGATAAATTCGTTGATGGCGCTGCTGTGAAGCGGGTAGGAGATATGACCTACCATATCTGTTCACGTACGCTTGATGATGTCGTGAAGGTACCTGAAGGCAAAGCATGCACGACGATCTTAGAACTATATAATGAGAATGCTATCGTTGTAGAACCAGCGGGAGCACTACCCGTGTCAGCATTGGATTTATATCGGGAACAGATTGAAGGTAAGACGGTAGTCTGTATCATTAGTGGAGGGAATAATGACATAGCTCGGATGCAGGAGATCAAGGAACGGTCTCTTATTTATGAAGGACTCAAACATTATTTCATGATTAATTTTCCACAACGTGCGGGAGCATTACGTGAATTCCTCGAGGATGTACTAGGTCCAGATGATGATATTACAAACTTTGAATATACGAAAAAGCATAATAAAGAAAATGGACCAGCTCTCGTAGGTATTGAATTAGATGAAAAAGATGACTATGCCGCATTAATTGAACGAATGAATCGCAAAGGATTCGACTATACAGAGCTTAATAAAGACTTAAATTTATTCAATCTACTTTTTTAAATTTCTAAATAGAATAGAAAACCAGCAAAAAGGTGTGAATGCAAAAAATTGTATCACGCCTTTTTGTGCTACTGTCCATATTGTTATCTCCAGGGTAGTCTCTACCAAGTGAATAATTCATCTAGACTTACTTGATGTGAAGCGTATTTGTGGGTCCAGTCATTCGTAGATGAGTCATAGTGGTAGTCGTGCTTCCAGATTTCAATATTTGTTAGAATAGAACGAACTGCTTCCGAAATGGTATGAACTTCTTGATGTGTCATTGTAGGGTGAATAGATAAACGAACCCATCCCGGTTTGTTGGTTAGATCACCTTGATCTAGCTGATCTGAAATTGCCTTTGAAGTACTCTCATTAATCTGTAACAAGTAATGTCCATATGGACCGGCGCAGGAACAACCACCACGTGCCTGAATTCCAAAGCGATCATTAAGTAATTTAACGAACAAGTTATAATGTATGCGATGTGCAATAAAAGAGATGATGCCAAGGCGTTCCTTCACTTGATTCTCCAATACAAATACCCCTGGGGTCTGAGTTAACTCGTTCATTAGAATAGAGGTAAATTCCCCCTCACGTTGGATTATTTGTGTAGTTCCCATACGTTCTTTTAATTGAAGACAGAGTGCCGTCCTAAGGGTCTGTAGAATGGGAGGGGTCCCACCATCTTCGCGAGCTTCCTTATCTGTATAATACTGACGTCCACCCCATGCGTTCGTCCAAGATACCGCTCCACCTCCCGGATGATCCGGAATGAGATTGTTGTAGAGCCGTGAGTTGAAGATCAGCACACCACTACTTCCAGGGCCACCCAGAAACTTATGTGGTGAGAAGTAGATACCATCGAGTTGTTCCCAGGGAGAAGATGGGTGCATGTCTATATCGACGTAGGGCGCACTTGCCGAGAAATCAACGAAACAGATTCCACCGTGCTCATGCATTTTTCGGGCTAGTGTATGATAGGGTGTCTGAATCCCCGTTACATTGGAACATGCAGTAAAAGAACCTATTTTACATGTGCGATGGCGATATTTGATTAAAGCTTGTTCTAATATCTCAGGATCCACTTGTCCGTGATTATCTGGTTCAAGACATACGACATCTCCGATCGTCTCCGACCACGATAACTGATTCGAATGGTGCTCCATATGACTCATAAAAATAACCGGACGATTCTCTTCAGAGATGGAATAATGGCTGTTAAGCCACTCAGGTATTCTAAGTCCTAGAATACGTTGTAACTTGTTAACTGCTGAGGTCATCCCTGCACCCGTATTAATAAGAATATCCTGTTCGTTGGCATGGACATGCCGTTTAATGATGTTTCGTGCTTCCTTGTAGGCTCTAGTCATGGTAGTGCCTGTGATAGTCGATTCTGTATGCGTATTAGCCATGTAGGGGCCAAAGAACTCCGCTATATGGTTTTCAATAGGGCGATACAGACGTCCGCTAGCTGTCCAATCCGCATAAATGACTTGCTTCCTACCGTAAGGAGATTCGAAATAGAAGTCTGAACCAATGGTATGGTTACGGAATGTTTCAAAATAGGGTGTCAATGAACGTGAACTGATATCCTCGGTTAGGTCATTGCGATGTACATTAGGCACGAACGATTCCTCCAACATAACCTGACATGATTTTGATTTCAGTATATGTCTGAATGTCGCGGTGGGTTAAAGCCTAGTTAAAATAAATTTGTAACACTGATGAAATGCTTAAATATTTAAATAAACAATTGCATATCTGACTCAAGAGCATCTCTCAAATAAGCTTGAGCATCAATGATTTCAACTTCCGGTAGGAACTCCTCGGGCTTGAAGCCCATAATCTCTACGGACAATTTACAAGCATAGAACTTAATGTTCTTCTTTCTGGCACCTTTCAGGAAATGAATAAGCTGTGGTGCGCCTTGATCCTCCATCATTTCTTCTAGCATCCATTTTCCCAGACCGCTGAAATTCATTTTGGATAAGGGGAGTGACTCGGGACCTTTAGGCGTGATGACGGACATCAGTTTTTCATAAATGGTCTTATCCTCAAGTGTCATTTTATCCGGATCTCGGATTAGAAATAGTCCCCAAAAAGCAAAAAATAACGTTACATCGACATCAATATCTCTTGCTGTGTTCGCAAGGATTAAGCCAGCCATCGCTTTATCGTAATCTCCACTGAACATAAGTAAATTCATTTTTTTATTCACACTAATGCCTCCTCTAATTGGAAATGTAAGTAGTATGAGACAAGGTGTTCCAAGATATGCGAAAAAACGTATTGAAATTTGAAGATGAAGTAAGATACACTATGATTGTTAAATGTTCACGTTAACATTATGGGTTGTTAATGGTTCATAATTGATTATGATTACCCAAATTCATGTAAAAGAGATGGTGAATGTCATGAAAAAGTTTATGGGAGAAGATTTTCTACTGACCACGGATACAGCGGTCCATTTGTATGAAAATTACGCTAAAGGAATGCCTATTATCGACTATCATTGCCATTTAAATCCGCAGGAGATTTACGAGAATAAAAAGTTTAAGAACATTACGGAAGCTTGGTTGTATGGGGATCATTATAAATGGAGAGCCATGCGAGCGAATGGGGTTCCAGAACAATATATAACAGGTAATGCAAGTGATTACGATAAATTTATCGCATGGGCGATCACGGTACCGATGCTAATCGGGAATCCTCTGTATAACTGGACACATTTAGAGTTACAACGGTTCTTCGGAATACATGACCTCCTAAATGAACAAAGCGCCCCGGCTATCTGGGAAAAGGTAAATGCTCAATTAACTGCTGATGGTTTCGGTGCAAGAGATTTGATTGTGAAGTCGAATGTAACGGTCGTATGTACAACAGATGATCCAGCAGATACGTTAGAGTATCACCAGCAAATCAAGCAGTTGAGTGATTTTAATGTAAGCGTTTTACCTAGTTTTAGACCAGATAAGGGACTTGAGATTAGACGAGACGGATTCCTGAACTGGGTAGACAGATTATCTGACACATATGGTTCAACCATAGATCAGTATGAAGTATTATTACAGGCATTAGAATCTCGGGTTAGATTCTTCCATTCTGTCGGTGGACGGGTGTCTGACCATGCGTTAGATACGGTCATGCATGAGGAGACAACGAGAGAAGAAGCGGGTGCTATTTTTGACAGAGTTCTGAAGGGTGAGTCACTAACGCTAGAAGATGAGAAGAAATATAAGACATATACGCTTACGTTTCTTGGAAAGTTGTATGCAGAGTTAGGTTGGGTCATGCAATTGCATATGAACGCATTGCGGAACAATAATACTCGTATGCTGAATGAATTAGGACCAGACACAGGGTATGATTCTATGAATGACAACGATATTGCGAAGCCACTTGTAAAGTTTCTTGATGGCTTAGACCAAGAGGATGCTTTACCCAAAACAATTCTCTATTCATTGAACCCAAAAGATAATTACGCCATTGCTGGGATCATCGGAAGCTTCCAAGGTGGCGGTATCGCTGGGAAAATACAATTCGGTACGGCCTGGTGGTTCAACGACAACAAGGAAGGTATGCTTGACCAAATGAAAGTACTCTCTAATCTCGGATTGTTAAGTCGATTCGTGGGTATGTTAACCGATTCTCGTAGTTTTCTATCCTATACAAGACATGAGTACTTCAGAAGACTGGTATGTCGCTTAATTGGAGAATGGGTAGAAGATGGCGAATATCCGGCTGATATGGAGTTATTAGGTTCTATTGTCGAGGGCATTTCCTATAGAAATGCGAAGGAATACTTTTCATTTTTATGATAATGTTAATTCATGCTTCACTAAGGGATACTCGTGATTTCAGTTAGGATGGGTTAACCTTATGTAGCTTACAGATTGTTACACAAGGAAGGAATTTATATGTCCGTCACGATAAAAGATATAGCCAAACTGGCAAATGTTTCACATACGACCGTATCACGCGCACTTAACGATAGTCCCCATATTAAAGCGGAGACGAAAAGGAAGATCGTTGATCTTGCGGAACAGCTCAATTATATTCCTGATTACAATGCCAGAAGTTTGGTTATGCAGAAATCGTACACCGTAGGTGTATTTTTCACGAGTATAACAACGGGGACCTCATCCAGCTTCTTCTCAGACGTGATCCGAGGTGTGAATAGTGTCATTAGTGAGAATTACAACTTATTCGTAAGAGGTATCGATAACTATAAAGATTATAATTCGATCAATAAAAAACGGTTTGACGGAATTATTCTGATGAGTCAAAGCGATGTGGATAATGCTTTTATCTATCATGTATTACAGAGCGGAATTCCTTTTGTAGTGTTGAATCGTCAAGTACAAGACACCTCGATGATCAATATCGTACCTAATGATAAAGCTGGAGCATACGAAGCGGTTTCTTATCTCATAGGTCAAGGCCATGAGCAGATTGCTATGATTGAAGGGATCGAAGGATTCAAGTCAACTCAGGAGCGTAAAGATGGGTATCTGAAGGCACTCATTGAACACCGAATCCCCCTCGTTCAAGAGTATATATTGCAAGGTAGTTATGATATGGAAAGTGGATATCAAGCGATGGAGAAGTTATTAGGCTTGGTATCCCGTCCTACTGCCGTATTCTGCAGTAATGATGATATGGCCATTGGTGCCATGAGAGCTGCTTTTGATCGTGGGATACATATTCCCCGAGAATTATCTCTCGTCGGGTTTGATGACATTGGATTCGCACACTATACGACACCTGCGTTAACAACGGTTAAGAGACCCATTGAACAGATTAGTATGATGGGTGCGAAGAAGATATTGGAGCTTATTGATGAACCGAAACAACCAGGTGAAGTTGTATTTGTGGATACAGAACTGAAGATTCGTGATTCTGTACGAAGCATGGCGTGATATCTGTAGAATAGCTTGTCATGCGTATAGAGTACAGTTTTTAAGATACCGTGTACCTTAGAAACTGTACTCTGAATATCATGTAATGTGAAACAAATCACAAAAGGTAAATGTATATAGAAAAATGTTAACGTGTGCATTAATAATGACTAACTATATATGGAGGTTAATATCATGGCAATGTTAAATCGAAGTACATGGACACACTCTTCCAATTATCCAGAGAAAATTGTGCAGTTTGGGGAAGGGAATTTTCTTAGAGCCTTTGTGGATTGGATGATTGATGTAATGAATCAAGAAGTTGGGTTCAATGGGAGTGTCGTTGTCGTTCAACCCTTAGAGCAAGGATTGATTCATAAACTGAATGAACAAGATGGACTTTATACGCTCTATTTACAAGGTATGAAAGAAGGAAAACCTGTAAAGGAGCATGCTGTGATTAGTAGTATCAGCAGAGGAATTAATCCTTACACCGACCATCAAGCATATATGGCGCTAGCCGCAAGCTCGGATATTCGATTTGTAGTCTCGAATACGACAGAAGCTGGGATCGCTTATGAACCTAACGATAAGTTGGAAGATCAACCTCAGAGTAGCTTCCCGGGTAAATTGACGGCTTTCTTGTATCGACGTTACCAAGAGTTCCAAGGCGACAAGGACAAAGGGTTAATTATTATTCCATGTGAACTGATTGACCGTAATGGGGATAAATTGAAGAAGGTTGTCCTTCAATATGCAACACTTTGGAATTTAGAGCAAGAATTCGTTATATGGATCGAAGAAGCGAATACTTTCTGCTCCAGTCTCGTAGATCGGATTGTACCGGGATATCCGAAGGATTCGATTCGTGAGATTACAGAAGAGCTGGGATATGAAGATGGTCTTGTTGTTGTGGGAGAGCAATTTCATCTATGGGTAATCGAGGGTCCACAATGGATCAAGAAAGAATTCCCGGCGGAAGCTGCTGGATTAAATGTCCTTGTTGTGGATGATATGGCGCCTTATCGGACGCGTAAGGTCAGAATTCTGAATGGTGCGCACACAGGTATGATGCCTGTATCTTATTTATACGGACTTGATACTGTAGGTGAGGCTATCAATCATGAGGTCGTTGGGAGGTATGTCAAGGATCTGATGGAACAAGAGATCATTCCGACTCTTGATTTGCCACAGGAAGAGCTGGCATCTTTTGCTGAAGATGTGATTGAACGGTTCCGGAATCCATTTGTGCAGCACTATCTCATGAGTATTTCTCTTAATTCGATCTCTAAATTCCAGACTAGAAATCTACCTTCTCTCCTGGAATATGTGAACAGAACAGGGAAGATTCCAGCCAAGTTAGCATTCTCTTTGGCTGCTCTCATCATGTTCTATCAAGGGAAGAGAGGGGAAGAAATTTTCAGGTGTCCGATGATGCCCCTATCCTAGATTTCTATCAGACACTTTGGAACGATTGGGATGGTTCATCTATCGGTCTCGATCAGGTTGTGATGTCAGCACTTGGTAATAAGACACATTGGGAGTTGGACTTGAATTCAATTGATGGGTTAAGTGCATCCGTGATCGACTATACCAAGTGTATTCACCAATTGGGCATGCAAGAAGCATTACATCTTATGATGGAGTATGAAGGTGAGCGTGTATGAAAGAGACGCTGAGAATCAATCTAAATGACAACGTAGCTGTAGCTCTAAGAGAACTTCATGAAGGCGACAAGGTTGAGGTACATGATCAGACGATAGTACTGAAAGAGACCGTTAGTCGAGGGCATAAATTCGCAATTACAACCATTGGTACGGATCAACATGTCATGAAATATGGTTGTCCGATCGGGCATGCAACGCAAGAGATTGGTATAGGGAACTGGGTTCATACGCATAACACGAAGACGAACCTGAAAGGGATCGAAGAGTATAGCTATTTGCCGCGTAGGAGTGAGAATCCATTTGAACAGAAGAACCTCACTTTTAAAGGATATAGACGTAAAGACGGTAAGGTTGGGATTCGAAATGAATTATGGATTGTGCCTACAGTAGGTTGTGTAAATGGGGTAGCGGAGGGGATTCTAAAAAAATTTATAAAAGAAGTAGGAGACATCACTCCCTTCGAGAACACGCTCGTTCTTAAACATAACTACGGTTGTTCTCAACTTGGTGATGATCACCTGAATACCACCACTATTCTTCAGAATGCCGTTCGACATCCGAATGCTGGAGGTGTATTGGTTCTTGGTCTAGGGTGTGAGAATAATGAAATGCAATCTTTCAAGGAGTACTTGGGTGATTACGATGAAGAGCGTGTGAAGTTTCTAGTATCCCAAGATGTATCGGATGAAATGGAGGAAGGTGTGAAGTTACTTCTTGAAATCTATAAGGCCGCAGGGGGAGAGCACCGTGAAGATGTTCCGTTATCTGAACTTAAAATTGGCTTGAAATGTGGAGGCTCGGATGGTTTCTCAGGTATAACGGCCAATCCGTTATTAGGTCGATTCTCTGATTTCCTAGTCGCACAAGGTGGAACGACCGTCCTAACCGAAGTACCTGAAATGTTTGGTGCAGAGACATTGTTGATGGAGCGAGCCGCTAATGAGGAAGTGTTTCATAAGATCGTCGCACTTATCAATGATTTCAAACAATACTTTATGACTTATAATCAACCTGTCTATGAGAATCCTTCCCCAGGAAATAAGGCGGGTGGCATTACGACATTAGAGGATAAATCTTTAGGATGTACGCAAAAAGCGGGAACTTCAGTCGTTATGGATGTCCTAAAGTATGGTGAGCGGTTAGAAACCAAAGGGTTGAATCTTCTAAGTGCTCCAGGTAACGACCTCGTTGCCGCTTCCGCATTAGCCTCAAGTGGATGTCAATTAGTGTTGTTCACCACCGGACGTGGAACACCATTTGGTACATTCGTTCCAACCCTCAAAGTATCTACCAATTCAGCGATATATAAGTTGAAGGGGCATTGGATCGATTACAATGCAGGGACACTTGTGGAGGATGACTCACCTGACGAGGTGTTAGAACAGTTCGTGAACTACATCATTTCGATTGCGAGCGGCGAACAGGTCAACAATGAGAAGAACGACTTCCGTGAGATCGCTATTTTTAAGTCGGGTGTGACGTTGTAAGATCATTAAGAGATAGGGAAAAAGGGTGTCCTAAGAGCTGTTCATGGGCTTTTGGGGCACCCTGTTCTTTATGGAGACTATTATTTTGTAATGAAGGTTATTCATTAAACAAGCTAGTCTATGTAATTTCCTGATACTCGATGCATGTGTAGCGTGGTATATTTAGGGGCAGACATGTTGATTACGGTGATAGGAAGAAGGAATAGCTTTGTCTCGTCTTGTATATTTAGCACTTATCGCGCTTAGTCTTATTTGGGGTGGATCATTCTTTTTCATCAAAATGCTTCTTCATGATTTTGGACCTTGGACCATTGCTTTCTTAAGATCAGGTGCCGGCCTAGTGGTTATTGTATGTATTATGCTTGGGTTAAAGAAACCATTTAGGTTACGGTCGATTTCATGGGTCCCGATGACCATTATGGCGTTGATTAACACAGCCATTCCATGGGCTCTGATTGCATTCAGTGAGACACGCTTACCAAGTAGCATGGCATCCGTATTAAACGCAATGACGCCAGTATGGACCATTATTGTGGGGGTGTTGTTCTTCCGATCTGTATCGAGTCGAAGGCAGTGGCTCGGAATAGGTATCGCAACGATAGGTCTAATGGTTCTACTGGATATCAATCCGGAGACATTGATCTCGGTAGATCTCATTGGATTCGGGTGTATGATTGCAGCCACATTCTGCTATGCGATTGGATCTCAACTATCCAAGAGTCTTCTTACCTTAGGATACTCGATGTATCAGATGACCCTAGGAACCTTGTTGTGCACGATGATTGGAAGTGGAATCATGGCATTCTCAATGGAAGAGGTCTCTATACCTCAGCTTACTTCGTTATCTAATATCCTGATGATTATTGGATTAGGTGTATTCGGATCAGGTATTGCGTATATCTTGTTCTATTTCATGGTTGAAAAAGGAAGCCCTGAATTTGCAACGATGGTAACCTATCTTGTTCCCTGTACCGCTATTCTCTGGGGATATACTTTGTTAGATGAGCATATTAGATGGACACTGTTGGTGGGGTTAGTAGTTATTCTTACTGGAGTATTCATAGCTAGTCGCAAAAATAAGCCGAAGCAAGAGAAGATATTATCAGCAGATTAGTAAACCACGAATCTATATTGAATACGGGAAAAAACCTTCACTAAACACAACTGGCATCCATGTCAGCGGTGTATAGAGAAGGTTTTTTTATTATATATTTGAATGGCTAGGATCGGATATTTTTTTAGAAATGCCTCCCAATGATAGGTTCATAGTATATTTCATAGTATATATTAACCCAATTAGGAGGTATTGAAGTCACAAAATACCAAATATCATGATTTTTAGTTGTGAAAACTTAGGTGGGAAGGGTTATTTTCGATTAAATATGAATTTCCATCCCAGTAGCCCAACAATGGAAATGGCTAGACTAACCCATGGCTGAATTGTAAAAACAGGTAACATGTTACGTAATGTGTAACCAATCATCATAATGACAGCCACTACAATGATATAAATTAGGATCGTTCTCACATTAAGACTAGGCTTAGTTGCACGCTTCCTATTTGTATGAGGATCGAATTGCTCTTCGGGTTCTCCATTACGATTAAGTAACTTTGTAACAGCCTCAATCAGTAGAATGGATCCTAAAGCGATAATAATGAGTGATAAAAGACTGATACGATTAAAGGTATCCATGGAACCACCAACAAGTTGTGCTACGAAACCTACAAGGGCCTCCATAAAAAAGAACAAACTTAAAGCGATCCAAGGAATCATCACATAGTATTGAATACCCTCTACAGTCTTCCTTTTAGGTAAACTGCTAACCTTATTGCGACTATATTGTTCGGCATCCGGCCCGAATAACTGTTGTGCAGTAATCCCCTTCTCTTGTGCATCCAGAAGCTGATGTGCTAATTCTATTAATAATTTCTCACCTTGATCCTGATCCACATTACATGTGCGGAAATAAACGACAACGTCCTCGAAGTAGTCCTTATTCTCAGGTGTCATCTGCTCTCTTAAGCGATTGTTTTCTTTGATCATAGCTTTTATTGTCATGTTTGTTAGCGCCCCTATCTAGTTCAAGTATATGAACTGAAAAGATGGTTGGCAAGGAGAACTCGTTGCCAGGAATGGTAAGACTGCGTTTGTGTCAATATTGTGCAGGTGTATAAAAGCATCCGTTGATCCACAAAATATATAAAGAAGTTAAATCAAGCATGAAAACAAAGGAGGAGCTTATATGAGTGCTTATAAAGGTCACAATCTAAACTTTAAATCTGCTCAACTATCGGATGACCAAACCAACATCACATCGACAAATGAAGAGTTTGCATTAGAAATGGGAATAAAAGATGGGTTGGAGGCTCCTTCTGAACAAGGAACGAATGCGATGGACGATAACTGGGACGGGAAAAAAGAGACCTATAACATGTTCCTTCGTAGCTATGAATAACAAGAATTGAAAAGTGTAAATATCCATTGACATTCCCTTTTTAGCGATGATACAATAAATCCGTTAATTCTTATTAAACTTATCGGATTTATTTGTATATAGAAAAGTCGCTTTACAAGTAGGGGGAATGAGCATGGAACGTCACATATTAATCCGCCATAAAGAAGAGGAAATTACAGCTAATATTCACTATTCGGCTCCCAAAACAAATAAAGAGGGACGTAGTAAAGAACGAGTTCCTCTCGTTATTATTTGTCACGGGTTTGTAGGCAGTCGAATCGGAGTAGATCGGCTCTTCGTGAAGACTGCAAGAGAACTGTCAGAAGACGGATATATGGTTGTTAGATTTGATTATATCGGATGTGGCGAAAGCACGGGCGAATATGGCAAAGAAGGATTAGAATCCATGATTGACCAGACACGTGCCGTACTTGATTATACATTAGCATGTGCTGATGTGGATCCTACGCGAGTAACCCTAATTGGACATAGCCTAGGTGGCGCGGTGGCCATTCTAACGGCAGGACGTGACCGGCGAGTTAAGAATCTAGTTCTGTGGGCAGCTGTTGGGTATCCATTTAATGATATTGTGAAGATCACAGGTCGGGAAATATATGACACAGCCGTGAAGACGGGCTTCTCGGATTATTTAGGGTATGAGTTAACCCCAGCTTTCTTCGAGTCATTAGCACCGTTTCAACCTTTTCAACAAGCAGGTAAATTTAATGGAAACGTCTTGGTAATTCATGGAACATCGGACGATTCTATTCCGGTTGATTATGCCTTTCTATACCAGAAAGTATTCTGGATGCGTTCTGAGGGACGGTGTGATAAAGAGATTATTTTTCAAGCAGATCATACTTTCTCTACAGGATCTCATCGTAAGCAACTCCTTCATCGGACAAAAGAATGGCTGAATGAACAAGAAAGTTTCCAACAAGACTGGCAGAACTGGATGATTTGATAATATGGGTGATCCGACAGTATTGGTAAAATACCTTCATAAACGGTAGAATATAAAGTAGGAATGTATACTGTAGGTGGAGGTTGATTATCAATGACAATACCTTCTTTATTTGTAGCTCATGGCTCGCCATTGCTAGCTCTGGAGGATCATGAATATGCCCAGTTTCTGCAGGGGTTAAGTCAACATTTCAGAACTCCGAAGGCCATTGTGGTATTTTCAGCACACTGGGATACGCCATGTCAGTCGATGACGATGGATATATCTCATAATACAATGCATGATTTCTATGGATTTCCAGAGGAGATGTATGAACTCACATATCCTGCTCAAGGTGATCCTGAATTAAACAAGCGAATAGATGAATTATTTAAAAAAAACAATTTGAAATATACTCCCATTCAAGGTCGTGGACTCGACCATGGAGTCTGGGTTATTCTCCAGAAGTTATATCCCGAAGCTAATATTCCTGTTATTGAGTTATCTGTCGATTCAAAACGGTCACCCCAGGAACAATATAATATCGGTGCAATGCTTGCGGAACTTCGTAAAGAGGATGTACTTATTATTGGTAGTGGTGGAATTGTTCATAACTTACGAACGATAAGTGAGGGAGCACAGACGGATGAATGGGCAGTTGAGTTCGATCATTGGATAGCTGAGGAACTCGAAGAATGGGATTTGAAATCGTTATTCGCTTATCGGCACAAAGCACCATATGCAGAACAAGCTGTCCCACCCTATGGAATAGAACACTTTATTCCATTGTTCTACGCGATGGGAGCGGCGGATGATGAACGCAAAGCTAAACGACTATTTCAAGAATATCAATATGGCAACCTTAGTCTGAACTGTTGGATGTTCGGTTCATAGTACATGCGTACTAATAGAATGATGCAGTAAACAAAAAAGATACCCACAACTTGATCACGATTAGTGTTCAAATTGTGGGTATTTTTAATGAGGGATACTGACAGTTATATTTATCATATAACATTTTAGCGTAGAGCTTCTTTGGGTCTGAATTGAGTGACTTTGTTGGTGTCTTGTTTATGAAATAGACTGCGAAGATAAGGGAGCACCCAACGATCTAATCCGATACGACCTCCGTTAGCAGCAGCGACGACGATGAAGCATTCCATCAATAACATTTGAACGTTCGTACTTACTGTACCCGAGAGCAGGAAGGCGGCATTCATAACCAGTGCCATAAGTGCAGCGAATGTGGTGAATACACCTAAGATAAGTCCTAGTCCAACTAAAGTCTCTCCTAATGGAATTAAGACGTTGAAGAATTTAACACCAGGTAATGCTGCATGTTCTAAGAATGCTGCCCACCAACCTTGAACGCTAGGATTCTCACCTGTACTCTTTGCTATTGCCCCTTGGAGGAATCCTCCGGCATCGAAGCCACCAGTTAATTTATGTAGGCCACCTTTTACCCATGTATACCCTAGATAGAGACGAACGAAGGTAAGGATCCATGCTGCAACTTTGTTAGTTCTTAGCCAATTGTTAAACATAATATAGTCACTCCTCAGTTTTGGATGTAGTTTCTTTTGAAAGATGATCATCTTCTATGTCTTTATTATATGTGAAAAAAATCACAAAAGGTGTGATTTAAATCACAAATTTAAAATATATATTAAGATAATTAAATCTGAAGCAAATAATGGGTTAATTTGTACGGATGAAGAAAGACAAATGACGAACTTTGTGATTAAATGGAAGAATCATATACAAGGAGGATCATACATCCATGCATCAATCAAAGTTGACATACTTACTTACTATGCTATTAATAGTACTTACTCTTTCATCATGCGCTAATTCTAAGCCAGAGGCTGAAGCACCTCCTGTAGCAGAACCCGCCATTGTAGAAGAGACGCCTCCGGCCGAACCTATTACACCTAAGTTAGAATATATTGCTCCACTTACGGGGTTATCTATAAAAGAACCTTCGAATGTCCGTCCGTTAACTGTAATGGTTAATAATGCTCCGGCAGCTAGGCCCCAGTCAGGGCTAAGTCAAGCGGATATGGTCTATGAAGTATTAGCAGAGGGTGGCATTACGAGGCTAGTCGCTATTTATCAAAGTCACAATGATGAGGTCACGATTGGTCCCATACGAAGTATTAGACCTTATCTCATTGAATTGGGGGAACTCTATAACGGCCTATTAGTACATGCCGGTGGCAGCCCAGATGCGTATTCGATCATTCAGAAACAGAAGAAGGAAGATCTCGACGAGATTGGTAAAGCAGGTGCCTTTTTCTGGAGAGATAAAAGTCGGAAAGCTCCACATAATTTATATTCTAATATAACCAAGCTACGTGCAGGTGCAGATAAACTTAATTATGAAAAAGAAGTAAAAATACCGACCTACCCATTTCGTTCTGAGAATGAAATTATATCAGGTGAGCATGCTACAAAAGTAGACATTACTTTTTTGCTCAAAAATTATGTCGTTTCTTATGAATATGATGACACGAATAAGCTTTACAAACGTTCCATTGATGGTAAACCACACTTAGATCTTACAAATGATAAGCAATTAGAAACAGCTAATGTGATTGTGATGAGCGCGGATCACGAAGTGCTTGATGATGTTGGACGTATCTCGGTCGATATTAACTCAGGTGGAGATGCACTAATCTTTCAAAAGGGTACCCTTATAAAAGGGAATTGGGTTCATGAAAAAGGTGATGTCATTCGATTTATGAAGGACGGCAAAGAGATTCCATTGGTCCCAGGTACCACGTACATAAATATCGTGCCTAATGACCCTAGTCTTGAGAACCATGTAACGATATCTAATGCAACACAGAATTAGGATTAAGAGGCAAATATTGAGTTAAATATTAGGGCGTTTGTGTTATTTTTTAGTAAATCATATAAATCATGGCTAAGTATGAAAATGCATATAGAGATCGACTTTACAAAGGGGTTAGGGGTTATGGTAAGATAGCAAAGGATGTCTTGTAAATTGACACATCTAAGGGGATATTTCAGTAGAGGAGCAATCAAATGAAATTGAAGAAAAAAGACATTTTTTTCGAAACGATGGAGAATATGGCAGATACAATTGTACAAGCTGCTGATTATTTTGCACTAAACGTGTCGAAATTTGCCGATGTTGATTTGTTTGCAAGTGACATGAAGAAGTACGAAACACAGTGTGATGAGTATACTCATACGATTATTAAGGAGCTCAATAAGACGTTTATTACGCCGATTGATCGGGATGATATCTTAGCACTGACCTCAAGCTTGGACGATGTTATGGATGGAATGGAAGCTACGGTATCTAGATTCTACATGTATAATCTGCTTGAACCAGACGAGTATATTATTCAGTTCGCAGAAATTCTTCGTCAATCCGCTTATGAGATTCAAAAGGCCATTCATTTGTTGTCTCAAAAGAAGCTTCTTGCTATTCGAGAATATACGATTCGTTTGAATGATCTAGAGAACCAAGGCGATGATTTACTGCGTATTTGTATAAAACATCTATTTGCAACGGTTAGTGACCCGATCGAATTGATCAAGAAAAAGGAAATTTACGAACGTCTAGAACAAACTACGGACACATGTGAAGATGTGGCCAATATGCTGGAATCGATTATTATGAGCAATTCATAAGGGGTTTACAAAACATGGAAACGTCATTTTTCGTTTTAAGTATCGTCATCTTTCTAGCACTAGCATTCGATTTCATCAATGGATTTCATGATACAGCTAATGCCATAGCAACTTCAGTCTCCACTCGTGCGTTGAAGCCGAGAGTAGCAATCATAATGGCCGCATGTATGAATTTCCTTGGTGCTATTTTGTTTACTGGTGTAGCCAAAACCATCGGGGGTAGTATTGCTGACCCCAACACTCTAGATAACGGGATTGAGGTTGTCATTGCGACTCTACTCGCTGCGATTATCTGGAACTTATTGACATGGTGGTTCGGTATTCCGTCCTCCTCATCACATGCATTGATAGGTGCATTAGCAGGAGCGGTACTGGTAGGAGCTGGGGCTAGTAATGTGAAGTGGGAAGGATTTATTAGTATTGTTCTGGTACTTATCTTTTCTCCAATCATTGCATTCGCCATTGGTTATATTATTATGACGCTCTTGAAATGGATATTTGCGAAGAAGAGTCCTCATACCGTAAATAAAGGTTTCCGTTCGGTACAAGTGATCACGGCAGCCGCTCAATCCTTCACCCATGGTACGAATGATGCACAGAAAGCGATGGGGATTATCACATTTGCTCTAGTCACATCAGGAAGGCTTGACACATTTGAAGTACCACTATGGGTTAAATTATCAGCAGCTACAGCAATGGCGCTTGGTACATCCATTGGTGGATGGAAAATTATTAAAACGATGGGAACTAAAATCTTTAAAATCGAACCCATTAATGGATTTGCAGCAGATATGACTGGAGCTTCGGTTATATTGACTGCTACGGTTCTTCACATGCCAGTAAGTACAACACATGCCATTACATCAGCTTTATTAGGTGTTGGTAGTGCTAAACGTGTATCTGAAGTGAAGTGGTCGCTTGCAGGGCGGATAGTCATCACATGGTTCATCACAATTCCTATTTCGGGAGTGTTAGCAGGAATTATTTACAAGATTTTATTCTAAACTATACAGCCTTTAGATCAACTATAGAGACATACTGGGGTAGAAGTGGCCAATCAATGAAGGTTGGCTTTTTTTGTATCATAAGGTTAGCGTTTTTAGAGAGGAAGTCTTTAAATTATGATTAGGACACTTGCGATTACCCATTCACATGAGGTGAAAGTCGGAATTCCATTGGAAGAGATTCGGATGGAAGACTACGCTTGGATTTGGACGGATTTCAACGCACCAACCCTAGAAGAATCAGCACTACTAGATACCTATTTTCAGTTCCATCCATTGGCTGTCGAGGATTGTATGCTCGTATTACAACGTCCCAAGCTGGATTTCTACGATGATATACAGTTTCTAGTTCTCCATGCACTCAACCCAGATACGTTACAAGCAGAAGAAGTGGATCTATTCCTGAATCAACAAATGATCGTATCCTTCCATCACCGGGAGTTGCCAGAGGTTGACGAGGCATGGGCACAAGTTATTCAGAATGCTCACAATCGTAAAGTATGGGCTAGAGGGCCAATTGCGTGTGCGTATACATTAATTGATATGATGGTTGATCGATACTTTCCTACGTTATACAGTATTGAAGATGAATTAGCAGAGATTGAGAATCAAGGCAAGGATGAATCGGTGGAAGAATTAATGAATCAAGTATTTGCTCTAAGAGGACGCTTGTTGAAGTTAAGAAGGACGATTGTTCCGATGCGAGATCTTATGTACCGAATTATTAATTCTCAACATGTGCAGAGCAGTAGTGAGCATAAGGTATATTTTGCCGATATTTATGACCACTTACTGAAATTAGCAGACATGATTGAGGCTGATCGAGAAATGACCTCAGATTTACGTGATAGTTATATCTCGCTTAACTCTAATCGCATGAATGCGATCATGAAGACACTGACAGTTATTACAGTCATCTTTATGCCTTTGACTTTAATTGCAGGTATTTATGGTATGAATTTCGTTCATATGCCTGAACTCGATTGGAGATATGGCTACGCTATCGTGATGGCAGTAATGTTCTTACTAGGTGGGGGCATGGTGATGTGGTTCATTCGCCGCGGTTGGTTTAAATAATAAGAGTGCTCACATTAGCTGTGGCACTCTTAACAACGGCGAACGAAGAATGTGTTCATGAGATTAGATTTAGGATTTCTTCTTGGTCTTCTTAGCAGATGTCTGCTTCGTTGTTTTTTTACTTGGAGTCGTCTTACGCTTCGTAGTTGAGGAGGATTTCTTGCGTTTACGTTTACGGGGCCGATAATAAATAGCCTCATCGTCTTCGGGAGTGCTTTTGGTCTTACCTTTACCGAAGGAGCCCATCATTAGCTTGATCATTGGAGCCATTTGTTGCACACTCGTCATGACCTTCTGGAATTTCCCCATTGAACTTACGATCCCATCAATACCTCCCATTCTGTCGATTACACCTTTGAGTTCACCAATATTTGCTAAAGAGAATCCTGTCTTAGCAGCTGCTGTCGCGGCGGGAACGATGGCTGTTGATGCAGCTGTAGAGTCAATTAGATCAGCCGCAGCTAATCCGTTCAATCCACCGCCTTGAAATGGAGATAAGCTAGATGATTCAAGTTGAGGGACATCACCTAAGGAATCAATACCAGGGTATGGATTAGTATATGAAGACGAAGAGAAAGGACCGAGTGAACGCTGGTTGCTCGGAGAACTACGATGGTAATGCTCAGCCATGATTATCACTTTCCTTTTCAGATTGGTTTACAATACTGTATGTGATAGGCGAACATTAAGTATGGACGAATGCCCCCATTACCCGAGATAGGAGCGGAAATGGGCATATGCCTAGCTCGATGAATATGCTAGAATAATAATGATATAGTGGTGCAGAAGAGAGCTATTCCTTATCAAATAAGTATCCATATTTATGATTGATGGCTCACTTCTCTACTGCGGGAAATCGTTAATGCTTGAAAAGACTGCTTCGACTACAGTACAATGAGGTTACATAGTAATAGTAGAGGATGATTAGCGGTGCAACTAAAGAAGTTAAATGATAAGAGTGTTGATCAGTTGTTTGAAGCGATATTGACGCTTAAGAATGTTGAGGAGTGCTATGTTTTTTTCGACGATCTGTGTACAGTGAATGAAATTCAATCACTCTCTCAGCGTTTGGAAGTAGCACGTATGTTAGGAAAAGGATCTACGTATAATCAAATAGAAGCTGAGACAGGTGCGAGTACAGCTACTATCTCCCGTGTTAAGCGTTGTTTGAATTATGGTAATGATGGATATAAAATGTCATTGGAACGTTTAGGGCGATAATATGTTTAAACCAGGTATATTAATCATCAGTCATGGTTCGAGAGAGCCTTCGTGGGTAAATCTGGTGGATGAAGCTGTGAATCAGTTGCCGCCGCAGGAATCAATTCCTGTGGCGGTTTCCTTCTTGGAGATTGTGGAGGGCAGATTGATTCAAGATGGAATTAATCTGCTCGAAGAACAAGGTGTAACAGATATTATCGTCATTCCCCTCTTTATCTCCTCGGGTAGTACTCATGTTGACGAAATTGCTTACGCACTAGGTGTGAAAGAGACAGCAGATTGCGATACGGATCTGGAACCTTATCACGTTCGTGCTAATATACATTATGGAGTTCCTATGGATGATGATACGGTTGTCGCACAAATGGTGTGGGATAAGGTACGCCATCTTTCTATAGATAGTGACCGAGATATGATTCTTTTAGTAGGTCATGGAAGCATTTATCAAGGGTTCAAAGAGCGTTGGGAGAAAGGAATATCTTCTCTTGCGGTCAAAGTAAAGGCGATTAGCGGAGTGGCTTCCGTGGATTATGCACTACTTAATCCCAATTCTGTGCAAGAACGTACGGAATACTGGCAGAGAGAATATGGCTATAATGTTATTGTGGCTCCTCTTTTTTTGAGCGAGGGGTATTTCACTCGACATGTTATTCCGGAAAGACTTAAGGAACTATCGTATCGTTATTCAGGTCAGGCACTGTTACCACATCCTCTGTTATCTCAATGGATAGGACAACAGGTACATGCCATGTTAGAACAGTTAAAATTATGATAACAGGTGGCGTATCTCGAATGAAGAGAGCAAGATTAATATATAACCCTACCTCAGGTCGTGAGGAAATGAAAAAAAGGCTTGCCGATATATTGCAACGTCTTGACCAAGGTGGAATTGAGACTTCTGTCCATGCTACTACGGGAGAGGGAGATGCTACCCGTGAAGCCTCGGATGCTGTTGAACGGGGATATGATATGATCATTGCCGCGGGTGGTGATGGTACGTTGTATGAAGTGGTTAATGGGATGGCTGGTAAGGAGAGTCTTCCACCACTAGGTTTATTTCCGCTCGGAACTACTAACGATTTCGCTCGTGGCCTTGGTATTTCTAAGAATTGGGAAGACTACTGTGATCTGATTGTAAGACAAGAGACACGACCTATTGATGTAGGGAAAGCGAACGATCGATACTTTATTAATATTGCAGGTGGTGGAACACTAACGGAATTAACATATGATGTTCCCAGTAAGCTTAAGACATTAATTGGACAACTTGCTTATTATCTAAAAGGGATCGAGAAGATGGTCAGTCTATCTCCACAAGAACTCTTCATTAAGGCCAATGGGCAAGAGGATCTTCACGACGAATTTATGTTGTTTCTTATTGCCAATACCAATTCTGTAGGTGGGTTCGAGAAGCTAGCGCCAGGTGCACGTATTGATGATGGACTATTTGATGTTATTGCACTGAAGAATTGTAATTTGGCTGAATTTGTTCGTGTCGTGAGTATGGCGCTACGTGGAGAACATCTGAACGATAAGAAAGTGATCCATTTCCAAACGGATTATATGGAAGTTACTTCACCTGGTGAAGTGCTGTTGAACCTTGACGGTGAGCTTGGGGGTTCATTGCCAGGAACATTCTCGATGTTGAAACAGCATATTCGAATATTTGCGGGATCATAAGAAATCTTATCCTAGGGATGAGTTAACACATATATGTTGAGAAGATTAAGGAAAGAAGTGAATATAGCATCATGAAAAAACACCGTAGCGGTCGGCAATCCGATCGCCGTAGCAATCCCACTCCATTGATCGGATTGCCGGTATCTAAGAATGATGAAGTCATTATCGACATCATCGGCATGAACCATGACGGAGAAGGGGTAGGCCGTACAGAAGGCTATACCCTTTTTGTGCAGGGCGCGCTCCCTGGGGAGTCAGTTCGTGTGAAGGTACTCAAGACCAAGAAACAATATGGTTATGCGAAACTTATGGATATCGTTCAGCAGAGCCCAGATCGCATTGCGGCACCTTGTCCGATCTATGACAAATGTGGCGGATGCCAACTTCAGCATATGGACTATACAGCTCAATTAGGATGGAAACGACAATTAGTCGTAGACAATTTAGTACGGATTGGAAAGTTAGAGGTAAGTGCAGACCGTGATAACGATGGACAAGGGATTACAGTTCTTCCTACACTAGGTATGAGTGAACCATGGCGTTACCGTAATAAAGCTCAAGTACCTATCGGTGTAATGGATGGTGGGCTTGTGGGTGGTTTCTATGCCAAAGGAAGCCATCGAATTATCGACATGGAGGCTTGTCTCATTCAACATGAGAATAATGATGAGATTGTGGCACATGTCAAAGCGATCGGTCGTAAGCTAGGTATCACGGCATACGATGAAGAAACAGGACAAGGCTTACTTCGACATGTCGTTGTCAAAGTTGCTTTTCGTACCGGCGAAATGATGGTTGTCTTAGTTACGAATGGAGCGAAGATTCCAAACGTAGATACATGGATTGCTGAAATCACGAAGGCAATGCCATCTGTGACGAGTATTTGCCATAATATGAATACCCAACAGACCAATGTTATCTTCGGAGACAAGACAAGAGTCCTGTGGGGAAAAGAAGTCATTTACGATTATATCGGTGATGTGAAATTTGCAATCTCAGCTCGTTCGTTCTATCAAGTCAATCCAGTACAGACCGAAGTATTGTACGGGAAGACGTTAGATTATGCAGGATTAACTGGAGCCGAAACCGTGATAGATGCTTATTGTGGTATTGGTACAATCTCACTATTCTTAGCTCAGCATGCGAAGCAAGTCTATGGCGTGGAGATTGTCCCTGAAGCCATTGAAGATGCCCGGGCCAATGCTGAACTGAACGGCATGAACAATGTTGAATTCGAAGTTGGCGCATCCGAAGATGTGATCCCGCGATGGAAAGAGCAAGGCATCACCCCAGACGTGATCGTTGTTGATCCACCGCGTAAAGGATGCGATTCACGCTTGCTAGAGACAATCCTTGCCATGCAGCCGGAGCGGGTAGTGTATGTGAGCTGTAACCCCTCAACGTTAGCGCGTGATCTACGCGTACTAGAAGATGGCGGGTATAAGACGGTGGAAGTGCAACCGGTGGATATGTTCCCGCATACGACACATATCGAAACGGTTTGTTCCTTGATCTATCAGGGTTTTGAGTGAGTGAATAGAGGAGTTGGGGACGAAATGGGGACGTGAGCTATTCACGTCCCTATTTTAATCGTGATTGAGGCTTGCCGGATACATCTCCATCCGATGGCTATTTTCTCTTGACCGGTATGAAAGGATACTAGTATGTCATTAGTCTTGCTTGGGAAGAAAGTGAATGCTCATAGATATCATTGATAAAAAATACATTCATTCACTCGGCTTGCCGGCGTGAAGCTAGCTGTAAGTAAAATCCCGTCCGCGATATGCGAACAGGATTTTTTTTTTGGTTTTGATGGGATGATCGGGCTGAAACGCAGATCTTACGGTGTTCTTCGATCATGTTGACCATAATGGGATGATGAAATGCCAATGCAACTGATCCAGCAACTGCAATTTCATGGATTTACCTACCTTAAGGATTGTTTCGAAATTTAGCGACTTCGGGTTTAATATCTGCTAAAAGTTTTTCTAAAATATGATTAAATTGTTGTTTTTCCTCAATCGTTAAATTACTTAAAAATACTGGCTGAAAATCTCCATTTTGATTTATAACCACTTTGCCGGCTTTAGTTAAAGTAATCATCATAACGCGTTGATCTTCTTCAGATTTATACCGCTCGATGAATCCCTTTTTTTCAAGCTTTTTAATAATTTCAGAAGCAGATTGTGGTCGCATATCTAATTGACTGACTAAATCTTTTTGAGAAATATTAGGAGTTTGATGAAGGATGCTCAATATTTTCCCTTGCCCTCGATTTACAACACTAAACGCTTTGCCTTTAAGCATACTCTCTTTTAGGAACAGCGTAAGTAAATCACTAAAATTCATGAAATTATTTGTTATATCAATATTCAATTGCTTTTCATCCATGATAATTTCCCCTCAACTTTTCTTAGTACACCTCTATTTTATCAGGTTACCGAAGTAATTCAAATAAGGGTGTTGACAATTTAGTAAGGGTACCTTATATTATTAGTAAGGGTACCTTATTAAATTGCAAAGGAGAAAACAAGATGACAGAGCTAGCTGTTTCAACAAAAGAGCTCGTTAAAGAGTTTCCTAACAAACGAGCAGTCGATGGTATTTCTTTGGATATAAAAAAGGGAGAGATCTTCGGCATTCTAGGTCCGAATGGTGCAGGAAAGACAACTTTCTTACGAATGCTTGCAACGATTACAAAAGTTTCGGGAGGCAAAGCCTTGATTTTTGGTAAAGATGTCACAAAGGAAGCTCGAACTATTCGGAGCCTAATTGGCTTAACGGGTCAATATGCAACAGTTGATGAGGAATTGACTGCTATGGAAAACTTGAAAATTTTTGGCCAATTGAATGGTTTATCTACGAGCCAATCCAAAGCGCGGGCTCTTGAACTTCTCAATCAGTTTTCATTAACTGAAGCAAAGGATCGACCAATTCGTGAATTTTCAGGTGGGATGCGTAGACGGTTGGATTTATCGGTGAGTTTAATTGTGAAGCCACCCATCATTTTTCTTGATGAACCTACAACAGGCTTAGATCCACGTACGCGAGGAGAAATGTGGGAAGTAATCCGCAGCTTAGCAAGTGATGGAGCAACGATCTTGCTGACAACTCAGTATTTGGAAGAAGCAGATCAATTAGCAGATCGACTAGCCATTATAAATCATGGAAGAATCATTTCTCAGGGAACTCCAAATGAATTAAAGTCGATGTTAAGTGAGACTCATTTTGAAATTACTCTGGAACATATGAAGGATGTTGAAAGAACCAAGGAACTAATCAAGACAGAAATCGCGCAAGAAGCAATATTTTCACCCGAAGGAACCAAATTAATCGTTAAGTTGGCAGACACAAAAGTCATGACGAAATTACTTTTATGTTTGACCCAGCAAGATATTGAAATCAAAGATTTTTCGGTGAGAAAGCCAACGCTTGATGAAGTGTTTTTGGAATTAACGAAATAATAAGGGGAGATCAATATGGAATCAATGATAAGTAAGCAAAACAACTTAAAAAGTACCATGGTTGATATTTTAGTAATGGCAAAAAGAAATATACTGAAAATTAAACATAATCCCGATAAATTGATTGATGTAACTGTGATACCCATTTTCTTCATGATCGTCTTTTCTTATTTGTTTGGAGGTGCAATTGCTGGCGGAGTAGAAGGATACTTACCCATCATCGTACCAGGGATTTTGATTCAAACACTGGTCATGTCGTCATCAGCAACAGGTACACAATTACGAGAAGATTTGGATACAGGTGTTTTTGATCGTTTCAAGTCACTACCCATTGTACGGATTGCCCCATTAGCTGGTTTAGTGGTTTCTGATATTTTGCGATATATCATGGCAGCTTTTTTCTCGATTGGTACGGGTTTTATTCTTGGGTGGCGTCCCGAAGCAGGGTTTGGTTGGCTAATCGTTGCTTCACTATTGGTTATTTTTGGTGCATGCGCAATCAGTTGGGTGTTTGCATTAATTGGTTTGCTATCCAAATCTGCATCAACGATCTCTAGTATTTCGACAATGGTCACAATGATGATGTCGTTTTTATCCAATGCCTTCGTGCCTATTGATACGCTACCTACCTTTTTGCAAAGAGTAGCTGAACATAATCCTGTTACTTATTTGGTCACGGCGTTTAAAGATTTAGCCAACCATGGAGAATTCACTTCAAATGTATTAATGACTATCATCATCGGTGTGCTAATGGTTCTGATTATCGCTCCAATTACAGTTAAAATATATAATGAAAAAATTTAGAAATCTAATTGGTAGCGTCAAAGAGGGATTCTAGCACATAAACATTGAAAACGAATATGGACGGTTTGTTGGTGAGGAATTTGAATAAACTAATGATAACATTGAGGATCGGATGAATGGATATGGGGGTGGGGGTCAAACCCAGTGCCATCAAGCCTTTCCTCTATTTTGATATCAAGACATTATTCAGATTGTAATAAAGTTGTGATAGAAAAAGTTGAGTCAAATATTGAGGGGACCACGGTTTTGTAGCAGAGGGTTATTATACTGAACAAAGGTTTTTTTGAGTGCATAGAGGAGTTGGGGAAGAAATAGGGACGTAAGCTATTCACGTCCCTATTTTAATCGTGATTGAGGCTTGCCGGATACATCTCCATCCGATGAAGATCAATGACCATGTTGCCATTCTTAAGGATGTCTAGACCGATGAGGCCATTAATGTAATTAATATCATCATGAAAAACACCAAAATCAATAGGGATGCCTTCCATGATAAAATCGCTTATTTGGATCTGATCAAGCTGTTTTTGAAAAGTGTATTCGTCTCCACCGATCCCAAAACTCCGAACAAGTTTATCGCCATTTTCGAATTTAATGCCTAGTTCAGATACAATATCAGAGGATAAAAGGGAGTATGCAGCGCCAGTATCAACCACTAAATATAACTTCGTAATCCGATTTGTGATCTGGCAGATGGGGAAATGTGGTTTTCTATCCGAGGCGGTATCACCTGATCATCAAACCTGCAAAAGTACAGTTTCCCTGCGAAAATACATGAATACCAAACCTTTATGGCTTGAGAAGGAATTTTATCAATCAAAAACTGTACAATCGGGGATAACCCCCGCCAAATCCAGCACCTCATATTCCGGAAGCATATTATCAAATTACCTCGTAGCGACCATCATACATTGCGGCAAAACAGCTTCTCCGCTTCCCGGTGTCCCCGTCGCAGACGGCCGCTTCTTTCTCCTGATCTTTTCTGCAAATGGTTTTGAAAAAGTGCCCCATGCGCTGCCTCGAAATCCATTGTGACTCACCTCCAAAGGATCATACTAAAAAACGCCCCAGTTCCATTCACACTGCGAGAATGGTCCGGGACGTTCTTCATCACTCGTTTTTTATTATATTGAAATATGATTCAGTTAGCCGTCCGAATTCGTTCAAATGCCCGCTCCTCTTTTTATTGTCGTGTGATTGTTATTGCTAGCTTCACATGAGGATGGGGATGTATGGATGGACAAAGAGTCCTACAAAATCCGCGACAGCTTGCGGTAATTACTCGCGGAGATTCCCTCATGGCGGCGGAACATTCTGCTGAAATAATGAATATCTGGGTAGCCGACGTGAATGCCGATTTGTTCAATAGTCAGATCCGTTTCCCGAAGCAGCCTTCTTGCTTCCCGATGGCGAATCGATTGTACATATTCGCTGGGGGGTAAGCCAATGATTTGCTTAAATAGCTTGGCAGTGTAATCGATACTTAGTGCTAGCGAATCTGCAATTGACTGATTCGTCCAGGAAAGACTTAGATTTTCCTGAATTTGTACAGCTATTTTGGCGATTTTGTGATGATATGGTGACGTTGCGGCCAAAGTCTGGGACGGCGATGTTCGCATGAGCTGAACCAGTATGTTCATCATCAAGGACTTGCAGATCAGTTCGAAGCCTCGCTCCCGCATGGTAAACTCCTGGACAAGCTGCTCCATCAGTTGAACACATATCAATGAAGGTGTATAAACCGTTTGTGAGGAGAGTGGAGGAAAAGCTTCAGAACATGCCTCTTGAGCAAATGTATTCATATGAATGCTGTCTTCATTGACGACCAGATCTGTCTCTGTCATGATCGTCAACTCATTAAAGAAATCAAAATGGATACCGAGAAAGAGAGCATCCGGTTCAGAGATGATTTTATTCTGATGATAAACCCCGGCGGGAAGAAAAATGAGTTGCCCAGCGTGAAAAACATATTCCCGCTCGTGCATAATTGTTACCGCTTGACCCTGTACGACATAGAGAAGCTCAAAATCATAGAGCCTCCGTCTCGGGAATATGAACGTCGCCGCACGCTGAAATTGAGCGTAATGAATATTCGGCGACCATTCTCGAAAGGTGGTATAACGCTGTAGCGGATATGAGTTTTCAGATTCAGCCATAATGAACTCCTTTACAGGTAATCAAAAATAATAACGGAATTGTCCAAATAATCACTTTTATGACTAAAGAAAATATCACCTAAATCGTTTATTCTAAAGTTATTATTACATGATTCCCCCTTAGATTCAAATGAGCTGAATTTGATGAAGAGGCTTAGCAGAGTTTACGGTTACTATTCAAAATAAGGAGGTAAATTCATGAAAAAAGGAATTAATGTCTGGTCATTTAACGGAGAATCATCAATTGCAGAATGTATCAAGCTTGCGAAAAAAGCGGGATTTGACGGTATTGAATTGTCGCTTAACGCCAGTGGTGAACTGGGGTTGAACAGCGGAGACAAGGAAGTTCAAGAGATTAAGGCACGTCTGGAAGAAGCAGAGCTTGAGATCGCAGGGCTGGCTACCGGCTTATATTGGGATTATCCAATGACTAGTGGAAGCAAAGAAACGCAGACAAAAGCCATTGATATATGCAAAAAGCAATTGGAGCTGGCTGGAGCATTGGGTGTAGATGCCATTCTGGTCATACCGGGTGCTGTTGGTGTTGACTTTATTCCCGGTGCTGAAGTGACAGATTATGAAAGAGCTTACGAAAGGGCGCAGGAATCTATTGGCGGATTGGTTTCTCATGCGAAAAGTGCAGGAGTATCCATCGCCATCGAGAACGTTTGGAATAAATTTCTGTTGTCACCGCTGGAAATGCGTTCATTCATTGACGAGATTGGTTCTTCCTATGTAGGTTCTTATTTTGATGTTGGTAATACACTGCACAATGGATATCCGGAGCAGTGGATCCGTATTCTCGGAAGTCGGATCAAGAAGGTACACTTCAAGGATTACCGTCGCCAGGCGGGTGGCTTGCACGGTTTCGTCGATCTGCTGGCTGGTGATGTGGATTATCCTGCCGTCATGAAAGCTCTTGAAGCCATCGGGTATGACAACTATGTAACGGCCGAAATGATTCCAAACTACACGTATTATACGGATCAGATCATCTATAATACTTCCGGCGCGATGGATGCCATATTGGGTCGCAAATCATTCTAACTACAAGGGGAGAGACTTAACTTATGTTAAAAGTAGGGATCATCGGATTTGGGTTTATGGGCCGAATGCATTTTGACAACTATGTAAGACTGACTGAAGAAGGCGTACAGGTGAAGGTTACTGCTATCTGTGACCTGCGCATTGATGAACTGAAGGAAAGCTCGGTTGAGGGCAACATTGCCACAGAACAAGAGGTGTATGATCTTTCTCCTTATAATTTGTATTCTTCTATCGATGCAATGCTGGACAAGGAAGAGCTGGATCTCGTCGATATTGCCCTTCCTACCTATTTACATGCGGATATTGCCTGCAGAATGTTGGAAAGAGGGCTGCATGTATTTTGTGAGAAGCCCGTCTCCGTCACATCTGCTGAAGGCTGGCGGATGGCTGAAACAGCGAAACGCAATAACAAAACGCTTATGATCGGACAATGCTTACGTTTCTGGCCAGCTTATCAATATTTGAAGGAAGTCGTGGAAGATGGCCGTTTTGGTCATGTGAAGTCCGGTTACTTCTTCCGTGGAACCGCACTCCGAGAAGGCTGGCAAGGCTGGTATCTGGACAAAAGCAAAAGCGGTGGCTGCATAACGGATATGCATGTCCACGATGTAGATATGATTCACTGGCTGTTTGGTAAACCTGATCAAGTATCCTCCATTGGACGTAACGTGGTTACGGGTAGCGGCTATGACATCGTCTCGACTAATTACTTGTATTCAGATGGAAAAGTACTAAATGCCCAATGCGATTGGACACTTGAAGGAGATTTTGGCTTCACGATGACCTATCGGGTGAACTTTGAAGGCGGCAACCTGGTCTTCGAAAATGATCAAGTCAAAGTGAATCCAAATGACGGCTCCGGCTTTATTGCCGAATTGTCAGAAAATACGGGCTATTACGGTGAGCTTAAATACTTTACCGAGTCAATCCTGAGTGGACAATCGGTAACTATATGTACACCTGAAAGTGCAGTTGGCACCTTGGAAATCATCGAGGCTGAGATTCGTTCGGCCGATCAGTCTGGTAAACTAGAACAGCTTTAAGAAGCTAAGATATTGGAGGCACAGATGAAACGTACAGTAAAGGTTGGCATAGTTGGACTCGGCAATCGTGGAATGGGATTATTGGATGAAATTATTTTGAGAATGAAAGATGTTGAAGTTCTTGCCGTGTGTGATCTATATGAAGATCGTTGTGAAGCTGCAGCGGCCAAAGTCGAAAGCACTGGTGGCAGTCGTCCGTTCGTTACGCAACAATACGGGGAACTGTTGGCGATCGCAGAGATTGAAGCGGTAGTCGTTAGTGCTTCCTGGAGTGATCATACCCATATAGCTATCGCTTCCATGGAAGCGGGTAAATATGTGGCAAGTGAAGTAGGCGGAGCCGCTTCCATCCAGGAATGCTGGAAGCTGGTTGAAGCCTATGAAAGAACGAAAGTGCCTTGCATGATCATGGAAAATTGTTGTTATGGAAGAGAAGAGCTTATGGTTCTTAACATGGTAAAGCAAGGTGTGTTTGGTGAAATCGTACATGCCTCTGGTGGATATCATCATGATTTGAGAAGCGAGATTGCGTATGGTAAGGAGAACCGCCATTATCGGCTGGACAATTATATTCATCGAAACGGTGAGAATTATCCTACTCATGAGCTCGGTCCCATTGCCCAAATTTTCAATATCAATCGAGGCAATCGTATGGTCTCTCTCGTTTCAATGGCTTCTAAAGGAAAAGGAATGCAAGAGTACATTGCAGAAAAGAAGCCGGATGATAAGGAGCTTTTGCATACAGACTTTATGCAGGGGGATATTGTAACGACGATTATCAAATGCGCACGCGGGGAAACCATCACCATAACACTGGATACAACATTGCCAAGATATTATTCCAGAGGATTCACGGTCAGAGGAACCAAGGGGATGTATATCGAGGAGAATCAGTCGATATTTATTGACGGGCAGCATGATGAGAATCATTTTAACTGGAAAGAGCAATGGGGTAATGTAGAAGCATTCCGGGAGCAGTATGAGCATCCGATCTGGCGGAAGTTTCTAAGTGATGGTGTTCAAGGCGGTCATGGAGGCATGGATTGGCTAGAGTTTGTAGAGTTCTTCGATGCAGTAAGGAATGGAACAAACACACCTCTGGACGTGTATGACATGGCCGCTTGGATGAGTATTACAACACTATCCGAGGATTCAATTGCCATGGGAGGACAACCGGTTGCCATCCCCGATTTTACAAATGGCAAATGGGTGAATCGCAAATCAAGCTTTCCTGACATTCAGCCGTAAATCGATAATCATACGGAACGCTTAGAATACCAAGCGTTCTTTTTCTAAATCATGTCTAAGTAAGTGAAATAACGTACAGCAAAGAGAAATTGATTGAATGGATTTATATAGACTTTATTTAGAAGCAAATGCTAAATAAAGCTAAAGAGTAGATAATTATGAAATATATAAATGCAGCAGAAGTACTACCGGAAAAATTATTAGTAGAAATCCAAAACTATATAAAAGGTGAAATGATTTATATTCCTAATAACGGTCTGCAGAAGAACTGGGGAGAAAAGAGCGGCTCCAGAAAATATTATGCAAAGCGTAATAATAATATAAAAGAACAATATAAAAGAACAATATAAAATGGGAGAGTCTATTGATAAACTGTCAGATGTTTACGGACCAGCATTTGATACAGTAAGAAAAATTATTTATAGCTAGTTATAAACAGGACTTCACTGTGTTGGAGTCCTGTTTTAGTTGTGGCCCTTGGTGTTATCAAGTTTTCACTAGAAAGTTTATGTGTCGTTTTGAATGAAAAAGTGAAAAACGAAAGATGAAGTTGACAACTATCTGTATGAAATTCGATATATTTTTTTTGTTATGTACGTTGCTTCTCACTTTTACGACTAGACATACTCTATATATTAGAGAGGAAAAATTATCAGTTTTTTAGTTGAGACAAGATTTTAGCTGATAATGGAATTTTTTTATATATTCCTTTTATGTCAAATTGCGACTTATATTATATATCACATCCTAAGTTATTTGTTATTCTTTTCACGTACTAGTACAAAACACAATACAGGAGGTAGTATAATGAAAGTGTTCAAAAAAGGAGCAGTTTTTTTATTGACTATTGTGCTGTTATTTACGTTGTTAGTGCTAGCGATGTTCAATCTACCGATGTTAATGGAGTGCGTGGTATTGACTTAGATCAATTTTTTGCAGACAATCTTGTACCACAAGAAAAACAGGTTCTGCTTAAGGAAAAAGTTAAAAATAGTGAATTATGGGATGCGTTGTGATCAGGATAAATATTATCGTTTCCCTGATGGTTCATTCATCTATGTAGGTACGGAGGTTGGAACGACAAGTAAGGATCCTGGAATGATACAACCATTTGGAAGCTCAACAGATCAATATGGAACTACATATTGGGATTTCAAATGCACAAAAACCATTGGTACAGCAAGTACCTATGTATACGCAGACTTCCTCTTGACTTTCGAAGGGAATGGATATAAATCAAACTTTAAATTATATGGTGCAAACGCTTCGGGGTTTGGAGTCACTGGGACCCCTTCCACAGAAATAGTAAGATCGGATGAGGACTTAGAAAAATCAAGATCTGCTTTGGCTCGTTCCTACTGGTTTGCAAAAACTGATCTTAATCTTTCTTGGGAAGGAAATGGAATTAATACTTCTATTGGAACCACTTGTTCTCTTTGGCTCGCTGCAATAAGAGGGAAATTGTATGTAGATTCAAAACTCCCATATTGAGGAAATTCATATAATTCAGTGGGAGACATCTATATGTCTCCCTAACTTTCACAAGTAGTCTGAGATAAATGTGATTAAAAGGAGAGACAGTATGTTTAGAAGAAATTTAGCGTTAACATCATTATGTCTTATTCTATTCACGACTATTATCATTCTTTCGTATCAACAATTTCTACTTCGTCAAGATCCGAAAGTCTATAGCTTCACTATTGAAACAACTGACTTTCGAATAAAGGACATCGAATTTATAGTTTATCCAGCCTCTAACTCTGTGTATGTTTCTGATCACTATTTAGAAATTATTGGGGAAAACAAGCGGTTTTCAAGTGTTGCCTACAATATATCTATTGATGGAAAAATGATTTTGTCGAATAATCAAGCGGATGATCCATTTACTTTACCCGATGCTTTCAATGGTAAGATAATCTACACCTTTAGAAATTTAATTCGAGATGTAAAAGTTCGATCTGATGATGAAATTAATATTGAAATAATATATGAAGTAAACGGGGTTACTAATAATAAGGTGGGAACTGTTAAATTGAAAAATGTAATCAAGCCTTTTTCCACAACAGGCAATAGTAATAAAAATATCATTCGCTATTAAGGTCACGATACCCCATCACCCGTTAAAGCCCAAGCGACCACCGGAAAAGCGCTGGCGTTCCATTGGGCTTTTTGCTTCGCTTCCAGCTCTGCAACCACGGTGCCTGATGGCGTGAAAAAAGCGCCAGAAGAGGAAGAGGCAGTCTCAAAAGTAGATAAATCTTCTACAGAGGTGCAGATTTCCCTAAAAAAATATTGATGCAAGATGCAAGAAAAATAGCAGGTCAAGGTGGGTTAATATGCTATTTGGTGTCTTTGGTCCATTGCGGCTTGCTTTGGGATAGCCCCTTTTATTTAGTTTGGCATAAAATAAACATAGCCATGAGATTATAATAAAAGGTCAAGGGTTAAGTGGGGGATATTTGCCAACCCTAAAACCGATCAATTACTTGGAATTATTGAAGCCATCGACTTTAATCAAAAGGTAAACACTGTGACGATTCGCTACTATTTATCGGATGAGACAAGCAACACTATGGGCAGGTAAAGTGATTGTCGACTTAGAAATATATAGTATTTTAAAAAAAGATTATGAGAAATGATCAACGATTAACTATAAAAATCAATGAAAATAATACTATAAAAATAGCTGTACCAATCGAAGCTAATATATTTACAATTCTCTTAGTCTTTGTATCACTTTTAAATATGTTGCACAGTATGAAGTAAACCCCAATTCCGATAATCCCACCTAGCGTATTTCCTATGAAATCGGTCATATCGGTAGCACCAATCGCAAATATGAACTGGATTACTTCAAACAATAAACTTACACTTGCTATAGGAGTAATTTTTTTTATAAATGTCGAATCTGGCTTCAACATACTTATATATATTCCGAATGGGATAAAAATAAGAATATTATTAATAATCTCTCCAAAATTAATCCGATTGTTAACAATAGCTGAACCGGCAAATGGGATTAAATTAATGCCTCTTAAATTAGGCAATTCTTGAAACGAAAAAGTCATTTTAAACAATATGATCCATGTTAGTGCTAACAAGTATATAACCAACAAACTCACAGTAAATCTCTTTTGAGTTCTCTTTTGAGTTCTCTTTGATTTCTCCAAAAAAAACGTCTCCTTCGTATGAATCAATATTTTATGTGTTATCACCCATATAAGTTGTGCTAATGAAATCAGTATATGCCTCTAACATGACTATCAAGTGACTCCATAGTGACAATCTAGTCACATACAATGAACATGGAGACAAGCACACTTAGGGTGGGTAGGTAAAGGAACTGTCGATTTAGAAGAAAGTGATTGATTGATAAAAATATACTTAAAGAAGACATTGGATGAAGATAATATAACAAAGCTAGGTTATACTTTAATAATGATTTAATTATTTTTATTTACCTGTAATGAGAGGAATTGAATTTATATATGAAAGAAAATTTTTGGATGGATTTACCTAGACCATTTTTTGTACTAGCACCAATGGAAGATGTGACGGATGTTGTTTTTCGACATGTCGTGAGTGCAGCAGGTAAACCTGATGTATTCTTTACAGAGTTTACGAATTCGGATAGTTATTGCCATCCTGAGGGACAAAAAAGTATGCGCGGGCGTTTGCTTTTTACTGAAGATGAACAGCCAATGGTTGCACATATTTGGGGGGACAATCCTGAGAATTTCCGTCAAATGAGTATTGGTATGGCAGATCTTGGCTTTAAAGGCATCGATATTAATATGGGGTGCCCTGTACCCAATGTGGCCATGAGAGGTAAGGGAAGTGGCCTTATCCTTCGCCCAGAGATTGCTGCAGAGTTGATCGAAGCAGCCAAGGCGGGAGGACTGCCTGTAAGTGTGAAAACAAGACTTGGGTACACGGAATTAGACGAGTGGAAAGAATGGCTAACACATATATTAAAACAGGATATTGCGAATCTCTCTATCCATTTACGTACAAGAAAAGAAATGAGCCTAGTCGATGCACACTGGGAATTAATATCTGAGGTCAAAAAGTTACGTGATCTTGTAGCACCGCATACGTTGCTCACCATAAATGGAGATATTCCCGATCGCCAAACGGGTCTAGAACTTGTTGAAAAGTATGGTGTGGATGGCGTGATGATTGGGCGCGGTATTTTTAAAAATCCGTTTGCCTTTGAAAAAGAACCAACAGAGCATAGTAGTAAGGAGTACCTCGATCTCCTAAGATTGCATCTCGATCTTCAAGATCAATACCAAGAAGAATTGCCACGTTCAGTTACAGCGATTAATCGCTTCTTCAAAATATATGTCAAAGGTTTCCGAGGCGCAAACGAATTAAGAATTCAATTGATGAACGCGAAATCTACGGATGAAGTACGTACATTACTTGATGATTTTGAAGCAAACCATATTGATTAATATCGGACGATAAGTGATCCTTTAAGAAAGCTATTATAGCTATCTCGTAATCTCAGATAGCAGTTATAGCTTTTAGCTATAACTAGATATTACTTTTAAGTGTTACGCCGTTCGTACTCCTCCATGCTAGAATCAAAACATTACAAAAAGACAGTTGTTAAATGGAGGAGGATTTATCATGTGTAATAGATTTCAAATCGTAGGTAGCCTGTTGCGACCGTCGAATTTATTAGAATATAAGCATCAAATTGAACATCGTGATGATATCAATTATCCCTTTTACGATAATATTCAGGGGTATGAGCAATGTGAATCTGAGGCGATTCAGGCTATAGTCGATAAAGAAATTAACAATGATTTGTCTATTCTTACGGATGGAGAATATTCCAAATCGATGTGGCATCTGGACTTTGTCTGGGGCTTCCAAGGAATTAGACGCTATATAGCGGATCATGGATATTTCTTCAGAGATACCGATGGAACTTCCAAATATGAGACTCGAAAAGATATTGGTTTGCGCATTACAGGTGAATTGAGTGGGAAAAACCATCATTTTATTCATGTGTATAAAGAACTTCAAGCCGCTGCTGGTGACCGTGAAACCAAGCTGTGCGTACCTTCTCCTTCACATATTTATGGTGAGTTATCATGGTCAGATAATATTGGTGGCAAAGATGCTGTTTATAAGGATAAACAAGAGCTTAAAAACGGTCTTGTTAAGGCTTATAAAGAGTTTGTCGAAGAATTTGCAGTTGCTGGAGGGAGAATCCTTCAATTCGACGATTGCTTATGGGAGCTATTTGCAGATGATAACCCGAACTCTCCATATACGGGTGAGAGTATCAATCAAGAGGAAGTACAGTCTCTTGCTACAGAATTTATTGATATTAACAATACCATAATTGATTACGGTCATAGCTTAGGTTTGAAAATGTGGACGCATAATTGTCGTGGTAACTACGATTCCCGTAATATGGGTGGTGGTTCCTATGCCAAAATTTCGAATCTGTTCTTGAAGCAGCTTAAATACGATCGCTTTTTCCTTGAATGGGATGATGAACGTGCAGGCTCACTTGAGGCACTTGCGGTATTCAAAGATAAGCCTGAAACAGAAATTGTACTTGGATTGTTGTCTTCTAAAACCAATACGCTTGATGACGAGGCTCGTGTAGTTAGAATGCTTGATGAAGCATCGAAGATTATTAATAAGGATAGATTATTACTGTCTCATCAATGCGGTTTTGCATCTTGTGATGGCGGCAATGAATTAACGGAAGATGAACAGTGGGCAAAAATTAAACAAGGACAACGTATTGCCCAGCAATATTGGGGTAAGTAATAGTAAATGAAGTAAAGTAGGAAGTGATTCCCTCCCTCAGATTGTCGAAGGAACTTGTCGACAGTCTTTTTGTGGATTATGGGTTTTGAGTGCGGTTTTGTTGTAAAATAATGGAGAGAAAGTGCTAGGATGGAATAAAGCAAGACTTCGATTGCGACTGGAGGTCATCCATTCTGCCTGAGTTGCGCGAGACTGTAACCCAGTTCAATATACCGATTCATATCGGTAGAAATGTTTGGATCGGTGCAGGAAGCGTGGTAACCAAGGTGAAATAGCCTTTCTAGCGAAGGTTATATATATCGTTTATACTGGTAAGACCCAATCCACCTCTTAGGAGTTGTCTAACAAATCATGAACAAAAAAGAAGTCGCGCACATACGCAAGCAGTTTAAGCTGGATCACGATATGATGGATATTCACAATATTCTCAACGTGTATATTATGAAGGACAGCAGCGAGGTCTATCATTGGGAACGTCAGGCGTTTGCTCTGGTAGACAGAGAGAAGCAGGAGCTTCATATGGCCAATTTCAAAAAACTACTGACTGGCGATTTGGATCAGAAGTTGTTCGAGTTGAAGTTTCATGAGGAAGCTGAGGACCCATCGCGCGTGATACTTCACCAAGCATTGACGACAGGCGATCCAGAAGAATGGAAGGACCTGATGTTGCTGTTGGTGGATAAAATGTTGGTGGACACCAAGTACGAAAAAGATATGGTAGTCACGTTCGTTCATGGACAGTACTTCCGGCCGACCAAGGGTAGAAATGAAGAATCAGAAGAGAGTGGCAATGACGAAGTGTCTGCGCATCCGTTCATTCTATGCAGCGTCAATTCCACCGAACAGCAACGGAAAACGCTCTTGTTTGATTATGTGGAGCGGGAATTCAAATACAACGTCATTGTAGATCCGATTATCAAATTAAGTTCGCCCGAGCAAGGATTCTTTTACCCGAGCGTGACGGACAACTATTCCGACGTGAGCCGCATTCTATATTGTACGGCCAAATCGAATTTTCCAGATCCGAACTTCATTGAACAGGTGTTGAATGCCGAGAGATCCGTGACAGTACTGGAAGAGAGAGCTATCTTCGAAGAGATCGTGAAGGAAGTGGTGGGTGAACAACTCGACGTATCCACTATCGCGCAAGTATACGAGGAAATCTACCAGGTCATCGAGAGCAACGCAGATAAGGAAGAACCTCCAATGTTGGATTTTAAAGATGTAGAACGCGTGCTAACGGTAAGTGGCGTTGAGAACGTGACTCCGGAAAAAGTGGAACTCGCATTTCAAACGATCATCGACGATAGGAACTATGAAATGAAGGCAAGTAGCGTGATGCCGAAGTTTACGTCAAAATCGATTAAGATCGATACCAAGGTAGCCTCCATTTCGGTTAGCCCGCAGGATTTAAAGTATGTGAGACAGGTGAATTATCAAGGGAAACGATGCATTATGATTGAGATCGACGAAGATGCCGTAATCGAAGGATTTACGCTCAGTACAGAGACATTATAGATTTGTAAATTTGGGGATTTGGATGAATGGATATGGGACAAACCCAGATCCATTCATCCAAATCCTCTTTTTTTGCATTTTAGGGATTGGAATGTGCAGTTGAGTCCAGTTTGGTTCATAAAGATTGAAAAGAATGTATACTGGAATATAGTCCCATAGTCGATGTGATGGAAAATGAGGTGTATGTTATTTATGTATAGAGTGGCTATTGTTGATGATGAGGAAAAACAGAGAAACCTAGTAAAGAGCATGCTGATTACGTTATCTATTAAGACAAATATAAATTTTGAAATGGAGTTATTCGACTCGGGGGAGCAGTTAGTGTCTCATTATGAGAATCATGAACCTCCATTCCATATCTTCATATTGGATATTGAAATGAATGGTATTAACGGGATTCAAACCGCTCGAAGAATAAGGGATTTAAATAAGCTGAATGAACAAATTATTTTTTTAACAAGTTACCCTGAATATATGGTGGAAAGCTTTGACGTAATCACATTTCAGTATTTAATCAAACCGATTGAACCCCATATCTTAGAGGAGAAAATAATAAAGCTGTGTCAGTATTTCCAAGCACTTGATAAGAAATTTATGATCATCAAGTCAGCGTATGAAGAAGTGGTTCTGAGATATGATGACATCATTGGTATTGAAGTAGCCAAAAGTCTCACCATAAAGAGCAAGTTAAATGTGATCACAACGAATCAGACCTATGAAAGCAAAGGCATGATCTCCGATTATGTTCAAGCCTTAAAAGAATATAATTTTTTGCAAATTCATCGGTCCATTATTATTAATCTTGTTCATGTTAGGAAATTCGCTAGTGGAGCTGTACTGATGTCAAATGGCATGGAGTTTCCTATAGGCCGTTCTAAAATGAAAGAGGTCAAAGACTTTTATACAAAATTTATGATAATGAAGGTCACTTGAGATGATTCAGACTAATTTGCCCATTGTCTTTTGTATTGCACTTGTTATCGGTTTTCAAATCAATTTATTCTTTAACTCGGTCTTTGATAAGTCTGCTAGAAAGCCTAAAAGATTCGGTTACTTCGTTATTACAGGTATACTTGTTGTTGTATATTTAGCTGTGCCTATGTCTGCTATCTTATCCTCGATTCTAGCATTGCTTATGATATTTAGTTTAGCGCAATCTTATCAAGTAGAAATAAAAGCAAAAATCATTTTCGCTATACTTTATGGTGTGTTAATGTCTATCGTTAATTTTATATCTCTTTATATTTTTTATGCGGTAGATTCCTTAGATATAAGCAACTTTGAGCCCGTTCATGGGCAAGACGAATTGGCATATACAAAGTCTGTCTTTCTAAGCTGTATTCTCATGTTTGTTGTTATTCAGATTATACGTCTCATTGCCAAACGTCGAAGCTTTTCTTTCCATTATCGTTACTACATTCTATTCATAATTGTCCCGATCATAAGTATATACCAGCTGAATGTTCTAACGTATTACAGTGAGAAGAATATCTATTATTTCATTTCGATTATTGGATCTCTTTTTATTAATGTTCTCATCGTTTATATTTTTGATAATATCGCTGATAAATATCAATTCATGCATGAGAATGCCCAATTGCAACAACAGATGGACTATCAAGATGCTAACTATGAAAAAACAGTTCACAGCTTCAAATCTATGAAAAGAATTATTCATGATACGAATCAACATTTTCTGTATATTGAAGAGTGTATTAAGCGAGATGAATTGGCAGCAGCAATGGAGCATATTAAGGTTACGTTGAACAAAGTTGAAGGTGCCTACCATAGAGTTAATACGGGTAACTTGGTCATCGATGCCCTTGTTACGAATACGCTTACTATTGGAGAAGCCAACGGCATAAGAATAGATACGAAACTTAGCTTATATTCGCAGGAAGTTCATATGGACCGTTATGACTTATGTGTCGCTTTGGGTAATATGTTGGATAACGCTATAGAAGCCTCTAAGAAAGTACGCAGTGCTGAAGATCGGTATATGCTTATCAAAATACATTCAGATGAGTCTGCGTTATTCATTCACATTCTTAATCATATGGAGAATGGCGTTACGCATTTGCAAAGCCAAAAGACCAACCCGGAATATCATGGGATTGGCTTAATCAATATAGCTAGGATCTGCGACAAGTATGGTGGGAATATGGCCATCGAAACAAAAAATAAAGTGTTTCACAATATGGTTGTACTTCCTTTTCATACGAACAATCCCTAAACATCCTGTTGTTTAGGGATTGTTTTTTTCGTTTCAGGGTGTTTTGAATCTATATCATCCTCGCTCATCGTATGATTCATTTAGCAATAATAAATAGAAGGAGGAATTGACAATGAAGAAGATCATTTCAGTATTCATGACTACCATGCTTTTTATATTACCGATGACCCCCGTTTTTGCTCAAGATCAACAGGCTCCAATAAAAGAGAGGGTTCAAAGTATGGCTTCGGAGATCGTGTCCAATTATGGCGTTAGTGGGGTGCAGTATGCCATCAATGATAATGGATCGATTGCTCTATCAGATAGCGCTGGTGTATACGATAAGGCTACCAAGGCTCCAATAACCAAAGACACGATGTTCGGGATAGGCTCCGTAAGCAAGATGTATGTAACGGCTGCAACGATGATGCTAGTGGATACGAATGAAGTTGATATAGATCAACCACTCACAACGTATATTAAGGATTTTAAAATGTTGGATGAACGATATAAAGAAATTACGCCGCGTATGTTAATGAATCATTCGTCTGGACTTTACGGTACTCACTACGGAAATAGTATGTTATTCGATGATAATGATACCAAGAACCATGATGAATTATTAGTAAGATTACAATCAGAAAGCTTGAAATCCAAACCGGGAGAATATTCCGTTTACTGTAATGATGGATTTCAGCTGCTAGAAATATTGGTTGAACGTGTAAGTGGGTTAAGCTACACCAAATTCCTTGAAACCCATATAAGTACCCCAATGAATTTAAGTGGTACTAAGACGCCACTCGACAATTTTGATAGACAAAGGCTCGCAAAAACGTATTTTCCTACAATGGATCAAGCTTTACCCGTTGAGAATGCCAATGTCATTGGGGCAGGTGGCCTATACTCAACTGCAGAAGAATTAAGTTTATTTTCCGAGGTGTTAATAGGTAAACGGACTGATATTTTATCTGAAAAGTCAGCAAAGTCTATGCAAAGTCATGAATATAAAAATGGAGTGTGGGTATCTGAGGAGTCCAACAGTTTTAATTATGGCCTTGGCTGGGACGCTGTTAATTTGGCACCATTTGATGATTATGGAATAACGGTGTTATCCAAAGGTGGGGATACAGTCATGTATCACGCTGCTGTGACTGCCATACCCGAATATAATATTTCTGTAGCTGTGCTCTCATCAGGTGGGAGTTCACTCTACAATACGATATTTGCATCTAATGTTCTATTGGAATACTTGAAAGATAAAGGGATGATTAAAGACATCCTACCTGACAAAACATTTGAACCTGCAACAAAGGTGGAAATGCCATCCGATTTGCTTAGCTATTCTGGATTATACGGTACAGTGGGTTCAACCATAAATATAGAAATCAAACATGGGGAGATGGCTTTACCAGAGCTAGAAGGGCTAATACCACCGCAACAATATGTGTATGCTGGCGATGGGAAATTCGAGAGCAGCGATGGCAGTGTAGTAGTAAGCTTCGACAAACAAACCAATGGGAAAACATATTTAAAAGTTAACGCGCATGTGAATTTTCCTGGAGTAGGTCAAATGGTTATGGTCGCTTATGATTATCAAAAGCTAGATGCCAATCCTCTAAACCAAACAACAGAAAAGGTATGGGAAAAAAGAAACGGAAAAAGTTATTATGCGTTAGATGAGAAAATCACTTCTATATTTTATCTAGCACCAGCGATATTAATCAAAAATATATCTCTTGATAAGAATCAAGGATACGCAAATGGGACTAAGGTTGTTGATGAGAATAAAGCTGTAAATGCAGTGGAAATCCCTATGATGAACGGGAGAGATGCCTTTGATTTAAATTTTCATACATTGAACCAGACGGAGTATTTAACAATTGATGGACTATCTTATATAAGCGAGGATGCTGTGAAGCCACTCTACGGAGGGAAATTATCGATTTCTACCTTACCTTCTGATGGTCATGCTGTATGGTATAAAATTGATGGGAAATCAGCCAATAAGAAAATGACAGTCAATATTCCAAAAGGTGGAGGATATGCTGTTTATAATAAAGAGGGAGAGATTGTGAATTTCACTATGGCAAGTAATAGTGATTCAGTCATTCTACCAGAAGGTGGATTGATGGTCTTAGGCGGCAATGCAGGAGCAGTGTTCAAGATCAGCCTGTCAAAATAAAATAAAATAGAACAAAGACGAGATCAATGTGAGGATTGTGATGAATGAATCTGGGGGCAAACCAGATCCATCAAGCCTTTTCCTCTATTTTTATATTAAGAGGGATGATAGTATACTTAGATGATAATGAATACTTAGGAGGATATATGTCCTGGAGCAAATTGAAGCAACAACTGGAGAGTTTCCTCTGTCCAGCGTTACATGGAAGGGTTGAATATCGAGCGACCAGTTATCGCTATGCACCCGATAAAGCAGGCACTTGTTATATTGCAGTAGATAAAAAGAATTTACTTAATATGAGTGATATAACTACCTTAATCAGATGGTACCAGACGGAACTGGAGATTAAGAATGATCCAGATATCCAAATTCCGATCAACAATGAAGAAATTGAAGCGGTTAGAGTAGATACCCATGGGAAAGTTCCGGAGGATCGTCTAAAAATAATGGCAAGAAGTCGGAAAATAACAGAACATGCCAAGGAGCTTATGTTAGCACAGACCGCATTGAGTAAGTCAAATTTTACTGTTGTCGCGACCAAGTATCTATCCACTCCAATAGAGGAAAGCATAGAGTGTAATGATATTTTATTAAATATTCTAGCTTTGGTGGACAGACGAATTGGCAAAAAGCGAATTCTAAACATGACCGAGAAGATGAAGTTAAAACATCCCATTGTGCAGTATTTCTATGAACTACGGCGTAGTATGGTGTAGAAAAATCGCCACATGAGACACCTGAACAGCAATCCATGATAAAAAGCCCTGTAGAGTTTCTACAGGACTTTTTATCATGGATTGCTCCTATAAGCCGCCTCCCTCCGGTAAATTACTGAAAGGTAGGTTAATCGCTACTTCCTGATTTAATTAATTGGTCTTCATAGACCGTTTTATAGTCAGTCACGATAGGTTTCCCATTTTCTTCGCCAATGGTGAGTATTTCCTCTGTTTTGTAGGAAGCGGGTTCGCTACTTTGCGTCAAATAAGTAATACTCGCACGGTTGTCGTCAATATTAATTTCAAAATCGACAACCCAGGGGCTAGAAACACCAATGTTGAAATTCCAATTCTCTCCGCTTCTAACGATCTGTTCTTGCTTGAATTGTTCCTTCATGTTTGTAGACATCATTTCATAGCGGGGTTCCCCGTCACGAGTTATAAGTGCATTTGCCCAAACTGTTGCTAACTCATTAATCGTGCTCTCCGATAAATCTTGTTTGTTCGCAGGGTTGGCCGTAAATCCCATTATAAATATGAGGGTTGCTATGCAAGTTGCTATGAGAACAGAAAACCCTGGTTTTTTATAGTTTAGGACATTTTTAATTCTTGCTTGAACATGGCTCTCTCCGAAAGCAAGCGGACTCCCAGACATTAAACCACATTTGGTAACGGATAGTGTAAGAAGAGATTTCGAATAGCCACCCTTTACCCCACTACCCATTTTTCTAATTACATTCTCATCACAAGACATTTCCATATCCTTACTCATTAATGAAAAGGAAATCCACATCAGCGGATTGAACCAGTGAACAATTAACACTAGAAACGAAAAAGGTTTAATTAGATAATCCAGTCTTTGAATATGTGTTTGCTCATGCGCCAGAATATAAGAAAGCTCATCATCACTTAGACCGATCGGAACATATATTTTAGGCTTAATAAATCCACATACAAAGGGTGTGCTAATCCTGTCGGTTTCAAAAATGCCTGCTCTTACAAGGGTTGCGGTGCGTACATTATTTATGACTTTTAAGTAAGAGATAACGCAATAGATAAGTAGCATTACCACCCCAATACCCCAAATGAATCCGGCAATCTCCATAGTGATTTGCATGGGATTAATACTAGTATAGGGGGATGCAGGTGGAAGAGGTGAATTCACAAGTTGATTTATTCCGCTAGAACCGAGATCAACCGCAGGAGTTTGCATCAAGCCGATATTAAAAGGGATATACTCCATTGTTCCACTATTTGCTTGAGTAGTAGGCTTCAGAAAGCTTAGAAAGCTAAACGCAGAATTAAAACTAGAAGGGAATACAAGTCTTATAAGGACAGCCAGCCATAATGAATAGGAGAACACCTTGGGTACCTTCTTTAGGAGTAACCTTATCATAATAACAGCGAGCGCTACATAACTTGCGGTAATGCTCATATTTAGTATAGCGATAAATAACGTGGTCATTTAGTCGCCTCCTCAATAATACGTTTCAACTGTTCTGCTTCTTGTTCAGTAATTTTATTTTTTCCTAAGAAGGCAGTTAGAAATTGCGGTAATGAACCATCAAAGGCTTTTTCTATTAAGGCTTCACTCTCATACCTTTGTGCTTCTTCACGCTTAATAAGAGTGGATACTATAGCATCTTGATTTTGCACAATACCCCGCTCACACAGCTTTCTTAAAACGGTATAAGTAGTCGACTTTTTCCAGCCTAATTTCTCGAGACAAAGTTTAACAAGCTCTGTTGAATTAATAGGTTCATGATCCCAAATGAGAGATACAAATTTATATTCTGCATCAAATAGTTTATAGGGCTCCATTTATTTCACCTCACATCATAAGTTTATTGCAGTAGACCTTAATGCGAGTTTATTGTAGTAAACCTGTTTTGTCAATAGGTGGTCCAAACGTACGAAGCGGCGGCAGTCAACAAATTTCACGAACTTACCCCAAGCCTGCGTTGATTAAGTGTGATAGGATAAGGGTATATTTAATTCCCCGCGGGGGTAAGAAAAGGGTGCATCATGAGAATTATTATTTCGCCTGCCAAGAAGATGAAAAGGGACACTGATATTTTTGATTGCCGCCAGATGCCGCAATTTATCAGTGAAACGCAGACGCTTCTGGCCTTATTACAAAAGTTGAATTATGAAGAAGCCAAATCGTTATGGAAATGCAATGATGCCATCGCCACGCTGAATGCGGAACGGATTCGGGACATGGATGTCATGAGGAACCTTACACCGGCTATTTTTTCTTATGAGGGGATCCAGTACCAGTACATGGCACCTGGGATCCTTCAAACAGAAGAGCTGGAATATCTTCAGCAACATTTACGGATATTGTCCGGGTTCTATGGAATCGTTCAGCCATTTGACGGCGTTGTTCCATACAGACTGGAGATGCAGGCTAAGCTTAGCGGACCTAGTTTCGCCAATATCTACGAGTTCTGGAATAGAAAACTAGCGGATCAGCTATTTTCAGAGACTGACATCATTCTGAATCTGGCCTCTAAGGAGTACAGCAAGTGCATCTCTCCATATGTTGGTGGAAACGTTCGAATGATTAGCTGTGTATTCGGGCAGGAAATTGATGGCAAGGTAGTTGAGAGAGCTACCCTGATCAAGATGGCCAGAGGGGAAATGGTACGCTATATGGCCGAACGCCAGATCACGTCTGTGGAGGATATTAAAGGCTTCGACGGGTTTGATTTCAGCTTCTCGGATGAGCTATCGAATGATAGTACGTATGTGTTTATACAAAAACAAAATAAATAGCGTAAGTAGTACATTTTGGGTAATCTTGAAGGCGGTTGAATAACCATCTTCGGGGTTACCTTTATTTTAATTCGCTATTTTTTGGCTTCAATTTATAGCGATATCGTAAATGGATATGTATGAAATTAGCCTAAGAGATGGGTGGTTATCTATACTTTTGTTATACGAAAAAAAGACATCCTTCGCACAAATAGAGTGTGAAATGGATGCCTGAAAATAAAAATGGAATACGTTCGAAGTAGCTGATTAAGCTTCCATCTTCTGCGCCGTGTAGAGCCGGTGATAAAGGCCACGTTGTGCGATAAGCTCATCGTGTGAGCCACTTTCTGCAATGCCTTTGTTGGACACATACATAATGCGGTCGCAGTTCTTCACGGTGGACAGGCGATGAGCAATAATGAACGAGGTACGTCCCTTAAGCAACTCATTCAAGCCCTTCTGAAGCAAGCGTTCGGTCTTCGCATCAATCGAAGAAGTTGCTTCGTCCAAGATAAGAATACGAGGATCAGCCAAAAGCGTTCTAGCGAACGAAATGAGCTGTCGCTGTCCTTGAGATAGCTTGGAGCCACGCTCGTTGACCTCTGTCAGGTAGCCCTGATCGAATTCACGGATGAATTCGTCGGCACAAACGGTTTTTGCAGCAGCGATGACTTCTGCTTCGGTGGCATCCAGTTTGCCATAACGGATATTGTCCAAGATGGTGCCGGAGAATATGAAGCTGTCCTGTAGCATAATTCCCATTTGGCTACGAAGAGATTTCAGTGTAACCTGCGAGATATCCTGTCCGTCGATAAGAATCTTACCACTAGAAATATTATAGAAGCGTGAGATTAGATTGACGACTGTCGTTTTACCTGCACCTGTTGGTCCTACAAGGGCTATACTTTCTCCTGCTTTGACATGGAAGGTGATATTCTCCAGGATATTGAGTCCCGGGTCATAAGCGAAGGTTACGTTATCAAAGGTAATATGGCCGGATACAGAAGGAAGCGCCTTAGCATCCGGAATATCGCTGACAGTAACTGGCTCATCTAGCGTTTCAAAGATACGCTCAAGATAGGCAACGGCGTTGATGAAGTTATTGTATAAGCTCGAGAGATTCAGAATCGGCTGCCAGAAGCGGGCAGCATAGCTACTCATAGCTAGAATGACACCAAGTGTCATACCCTCAGGACTGAGTGTCAAGAGACCCACAAGGAAAATCATCGATGTAACGATAGTAGACAAGTTGTCGACGGAGAAGGGGATAAGCATGTTGTAACGTAGAGCCTTCATCCACTCCGTGCGGAAACCGCCTGCGAGACGTGTGAAAATCCCCTCATTGCGTTGTTCCCGGGAGAACATTTGCGTCACTCCGATGCCGCTGATGCTCTCTTGCAAATAAGCATTTAGGTTGGAGTTTTTGTTAGACACAGCCTGCCATGCTCGGCGCTGTTTGGTTTTGATCAGCAGCATGATGCCTAGGAACACGGGCAATCCTGCAAGGATGACGAATGAGAGCCGGACATCGACCGCAAACATAAAAACCGCGATAAAGAGCAAATTCACGATTTCTAGAATAAAGTTAATAATACCGTTGGACAGTACATCTGAAACAGAGTTAACGTAGTTCACGACCCGGATGAGGATCTTACCCTGCGGCCGGTCGTCATAATATTTAAAAGGTAAGTTCTGCAGGTGCTTGAACAAATCCGTGCGGATGTCGAATATAATATCTTGCCCGACACTTGTCATGATACGTGATCGTATGGTAGCCAGATAAACGCTGACAACAATGGCCACAAGCATCAGTGCGGACCAGCCCAGTAATGCAAGCTTCGCTTTTGCCGGAATGGTCACGTCGACCACATGCTGCATGATAAGCGGAGCTGAGAGTGAAATGGCCGCAGAAAGTGCACTAAGCACAAACGCTACAATCATTGGTGTTTTCTTTCGTTTGATATATACCATCGCACGTCGGAAGTGTTTGATATTAAACGGCGATTCAAGATTTTCATCGACGTCGAATTTATTCCTTGCCATTTGCAATCACCTGCCTTCCAATACCCTCGTTCTGCAGTTTGAATACTTCATAGTAATAGCCTCGTTTCGCAAGCAGTTCGGCATGTGTGCCTTCTTCAATCAGCTTCCCATTATCCAAAATGAGAATACGGTCAGCTTGTGAAGTGGTAGACACCCGCTGTGCGATAATGATCTTCGTGCAAGGATAATCTAGCTCGCGTAGACTTTTCTGAATGTGTTCCTCTGTCTCATTATCTACAGCAGAGGTTGTATCATCCAGAATCAGGATGGGACGATGAACTGCTAAGGCTCGTGCCAATGCTATACGTTGTTTTTGACCTCCAGAAAGACCGACACCACGTTCCCCGACAACGGTATCATAACCTTCAGGCATCTTGGTGATGAAGTCGTGTGCGGCTGCAAGCTCGGCATAGCCTATCGCATCTTCTTCTGAAAGATCGGGATCGCCATAGGCGATATTTCCGTCGATAGTATCGGAGAATAAGAGGACATCTTGGGTTGCCATACCGATATTACCTCGAAGCTCATCAAGTTCCAGCTCTCGCACATCAACGCCATCTACGAGTACACGCCCTTCGGCTACATCGTAGAAACGAGGGATCAGGTTGATGATTGTCGTCTTGCCCGATCCCGTCGAGCCCATGATTGCGATGGTTTCACCGGGTTCAACGGTAAAACTAACATCGTCCAGTACGATTGCGCTGTCATATTTGAAGTGGACATGATCGAACTCAATACGTCCTTCGTAACGGCGTTTGTCTACGGATGTATGCTCGTTTACAATGTTAGGCCGGGCGTAATAGATGTCAATGATTTTGGATAAGCTCGCAAAAAAGCGCTGAATGTCGTTGATAATAATACCGATGTTGCGCATCGGGTTGGATATGGCCCAGATCAGTGACGAGAAGGCCATGAACTCACCAAAAGTGATCCGACCCTCCATAAGGAACAACCCACCGGCTAACATAAGAATGACGTTGAAGCCTTGTGCAAAGGATTCCAGATAAGGAAAATAATCAAGCCAAACAAGGGCAGCCTTTTTGTTAGCCGTGGAATAGTTGACATTCTTCTCTGTGAATTTCTGTATCTCGAATTCCTCGCGGGCAAATGCCTTGACTACACGGTTGCCTGAAATATTCTCCTGAGTAGTCGTATTAAGTTGGGACAGCCGCTCGCGTAGGTCAATATACATGGGACGGACACGTTTGGCGAATATGTAAGCAACAATAAAAATAGGAGGTGACAAAATAAGCATCCACAGCGTTAGCTCAGCATCTATGGTTAGAAAATAGATAACGGCGGCTATGAAGATCGTTAACGATTCAATGATCGTTTTGAAAATCCACGCCATAGAGTGACGGACCATGTCCAGATCACCTGTCATCTTCGTCATGAGATCACCAGTGCGGTTATGATCGTAATATCCCCTGTCCTGTCCCTGAATCTTGTTGTACATATTGATACGGATATTGTACATCATATTTTGCGAGGATTTCTCGTACTGCATGGTCGTAAAATAAGCTAGTCCTGTACGCAGTAAAGAAAATCCAATCATGCCCAGGCAGAGCATAATTAATAATTGCCGTTCTTGTGTAAGATTCTGCAGGGCATTGTCACCAGCTATAAACGTGTCGACAATGCGCTGACTGATGTAAGGATTCACGATCGTGAGACTTGAGCCCACTACCGAGAGGCAGAGCGCCAGAATGTATCGCGTTCGATTTCCCTCTAAGTTCTGCCATAGCCATTTCAGTTCGAACATCTGATCACCTATTTCTTATTGTGTTACACTCTTGCCTGAAAAGAGTGAATAAATCAAAGTGATTATAACATTATCGAACGATCAAGTATCGATTATGGTGAAATTTTCTTGTTACAATCATTTGAACATTTTGAAATAATGACATGTGCATCTATTAAAGGATAAATTTCGTAATTATATGTAGAAAGAGAGGGGGAGGAGAAATCAAAGAAGACAAATGGGTTCGTCAGGCAAAGGAAGGTAATGAGGCGGCAGTCGAGTTGTTGATTCGTCATACCTACGATGATATTTATCGTTTTGTGCGATGGAAGGTGTTTGATGCTGATTTAGCTTGGGACTTATCACAAATGACGTACGAAAGGGCTTGGCTTAAGTTAGATACCTTTCAGGAAGAGCAAGGTAGTTTCCGAACATGGCTGCTTACCATTGCTCACCATATCTGTATTGATCACTTACGCAGTAAGGCTACCAGACAGGCGGGGCTAACCGAGAACTTAATGGATCACATTCCTGCGAATGGAGATTTTCTCGATGGTGTGCTTATGAAAGAAGAGATTAGACAGGTTTACACAGCTATTCAATCGCTACCATATGAGCAACGTAATGCGCTGCTTTTACGATATAAAAGTGATCTTACGTTTACGGAGATTGCTACTGTAACAGCAGAATCCGAATCGACGGTAAAGTCGCGGGTACGGCGTTCGTTAATTAAACTGCGTGATATGCTGAGCCAATCTGCTGAAGATAGGTCATCCTCTCATTCCTACAAGAAAGGAAAATTGAAATGAAGCGTACTTATAATCATAGGGACGACCTAGATCTTAATTCACAGGACGAGCTGTCAGAAGATACTGTCGAGACGTTAGTAAGACATATACAGCTAATGCCTGAGTATCCACTACCTAAAGGTTTTGTTGAAGAAGCTATGTCAAATTGGCGTAAGTCTAAGCGTTTGCTTCCTTCACCCGTCGAACCATCTCATCTAAAACTGGCTCAGAAGGCTAAAATAATTGTTTCCCAGGGATTGTGGAGGGACGTTGTGTTGGGCGTGTTAATGTTTGTGATAGGTTTCCTCATTCTGAGTGTCAGTGAGCTGGTTCCAGCGATTCTCATTCTACCCGTTGCAGGCTGTATTCCCCTGTTAGTCGTCATCGCTAATACGGCTAGACATACCCTGTGTGGTATGGGGGAACTCTCGCGAAGTCTCCGCATCCCGATACACTGGTACATGCAAGCCCGACTGTTGTTCATCGGTATGGTGGCTTTACTGCTTAATATCACCGTTATCGCTGTTATTTTCCCAGCATGGGGTGGGGAAGTTCTGATGCGAGTCGCCCTGCTATGGTGTACACCCACCCTTATGAATGCAGCTATTGCTCTAATGCTATCCGCCCGTATTCGTAGCTTTGGGCAGTTAGCCACCGTGCTGGTTCTACTCCCTATCTTTTGGCTGATCCTGTTTTCGAGCGAGTCGGCTATCAGATGGACAGCTTCTATTGATTTAATTAGGCTCTCGCTGCTAGCCATTGTAACGATGGCCATACTAGTGGGGACGATCATCATGAATGGAAGATATCTTAAAAGGGGAGGTTTTTTAAGTGGAGCTTGAGTTACACAATATCGTACACAGTTTCAAAAAAAAGCGTGTTTTAAACAACATCTCAATCTCCATGACGCCTGGCATTTATGGTCTTTTGGGACCTAACGGAACGGGAAAAACGACACTAATGCGCATTGTGGCCGATGTACTGACGCCAACTCATGGACAAGTATTGCTAAATGGGCAGGACAAGGATGCGATGGGTGAACAATATCGTGCGCAGCTTGGTTACTTACCTCAGGAATTGGGCATGTACAATCACTTTACTGCACGTGATTTTTTATATTATATAGCGGCTCTTAAAGGGCTTACTAAACAAGAAGCAAGTAATCGAATGGAGGTACTCGCTCAAACGCTTAATCTGTCTGGAGAGCTAGACAAAAAATGTGGCAAATATTCAGGCGGCATGAAACGTAGACTTGGGATCGCCCAAGCTTTGCTTAATAACCCGCAGATTCTTATATTAGACGAACCAACGGTCGGACTTGATCCCATGGAGCGTGTACGCTTTAGAAATATGATATCGGAAATATCTAGTGATCGAATCGTTATTTTATCTACACATATCGTTCCTGACGTCGATCATATTGCCAAGCAGGTACTACTGATGGGACAGGGTAAACTGCTACGCCAGGGCACAATTAACGAATTAACAGCCGAATTGCGAGGGAAAGTATGGCAAGCGATTGTTCCCAGACGACGGCTAGCACAAATAGAGGAAAGGGGAGATGTGGTTAATATGCAGCAACTTGATTCTGAGTTAGAACTGCGAGTTGTCAGCAAGGAAGCGCCTTGCGAAGGTGCTGTCCAAGTAACTCCGTGCCTTGAAGATGTGTATATGCATTATTTCCGTTCTAAAGAGAGGGTTATATCCAAATGAAACGTTTAATCATGTTTGAGCTGCGCAAGATTATGGTCCGTAGAGTTTGGTTTGCCATGGCAGCGTGTGTCGCTATAACGATATTTTTCTTCGTAGAAACGGCTCCAGCACCGGGGATGAATAGTATTATGGCTGTACAAAAGGAGAGACCGGATCTTATTGCTGCTCATGAGGGTCCGATTCAAGATGCTCTAGCCAAGAAATACGCACCAACGTTGGAAATGGAGCGAGCTGAAGACACCAAAGGGAGCAAAGAAGAGAAATTAGAGCGGATTTTACAGCAAAATTATGCTGTAGCTGCTTATCAATCGAGTCTATTTAATGATCGCTTAAAGGATCTAAGAGTACAGAAGGAGCATTTGGAGTCTCAACACGTAACGGAATCCTATACTCACAAAAATATTAGTAAAAAGCTCACTATGATGGAGAGGATCGATCCTCCTGGTTTTTATGTGACAATGAATTGGAGAGATCTATTTTATTTTATCTCAGAATTATCAAGTCCTAGCATTTTATTTATCGGTCTTGTTATGGTGTTGGCACTAGCCCCGCTGTATTCAGGAGAAGCAAGCTACAGAATGGATTCGCTTATTCTATCCAGTAGATATGGTAGGCGAAGTGTTGTCGCTGCCAAATTAATCGCAGGATTTATGTTTACGTTTGGTTGGGTCACTGCTTTCTATGGGATATGTGTCATCGTAAGTTGTATGCCAAATGGATTTGTTGGTTGGAATGCTCCACTCAGCAGCTACCTTAGGGAGAGTCCTTACGCGTTGACAATACTTCAGGCATTTTTCCTGCAATATGTAATAGCTTTAATGGGTGCTTGCGGACTATTGTTATGGACGGCGCTTATTTCCGCAGCATTCAAGAACAGCTTAAGCAGTTTTGGATTGGCCATGACGTTGGTCATTCTGCCGTTCATCTCGCTCCCTGGAGTTATTGGAAAGGTAATCCCATTACTTCCTACCAGCATCATGGCAAGCAGTAACTTAATTAAGAATTATAAGTCATATGATATATTGGATACACCTGTTCTATATCTGAACCTATCTATTGCAGTCACGGTTATTGTGGGGATTGTCATACTACTACTCATTCCGAAGACTTTTGAAAGACGGTTAAAGGTATGACGCACATAATACATCGTTCTACGAGCCGAACCTCACTTTGCTTCTTGAAGCATATGACCGTATAATTCATGGGTATTGAATATTGAAGTGGGAAAATTCAAAAAACAGGTGAGCATATGGAATGTAATAAAGGAATATCAGATAAAATAAAAGAAGATAATCACAAATTATTTACGGTACTAAGTCATTATTTGAATAATTCACCGGACTATATTAACGAAGAAGAAATGAATGAGATGATCCAAAGTGGAGTAACTTCTGAATATGCTTTTAAATTAATGTTAGCGGCTGCTTTCGGTCTTGATATTGTGGACAATGTTAATGATAAGGATTTCTTTAACAAGTATTTTAACAACATGGTCCATCAACTGGATGCCAATGAATATCAGGATAATCCATACTATAAGAATATCAAGATCCCAACGATCAAGATCGGTAATAGTGAACTGAAATATGAGAAATATAAACCTTATGAAGGTTTTGTTTGTAATGATATCATTCAAACTGAAGAGGGGAGACAAATTCCTCAAATCGGATTTTTTGATACGGAATTCAGTTTTCCAGCCGTATTAGAAAACGATAGAATCTGGATGACGATTACACCGAATGAAATTGAAACGATGAAAGAAGCGGTCGATCAAGCATTTGGTGACGTACTTACTTTTGGACTTGGGCTTGGCTATTATGCGTATATGGTATCTGAACAAGAGAATGTGGAAAGCGTTACGGTTGTTGAAATGAATGAAGATGTCATTTACTTATTTAATAAATATGTATTACCACAGTTTCAGAATGCGCATAAGATTAAGATTATCAAAGCAGATGCTTTTGAATATGCTCAAAGACACATTACTCCCGGGACATATGATTTTGTATTTACTGATTTATGGCATGATGTTTCGGATGGGATAGACATGTATTTAAAAATGAAAAAGGTTGAAAACCAAAGTCCTGATACGATATTTACGTATTGGATCGAAAAGTCCATGTTATGTTATTTGTAAAGCCTGATATTTCAGGCTTTTTCACATTTTACTTACCATTTGCTTGAGAATTAACCCCATTACAAAGACCGCGCAAGGCGGAATCCAAGGTCATCGATCCCAAACGATGGGTGACTGCGACGGCGACATGAAGCCCCACAACCTCTGTCCTCTTCAGCCCAGCTACCACCTCGAAATATTCGATAGGAACCATATACGTTCTCGTCATATAGATCCCAGCACCATTCCCAAACGTTCCCTAACATATCGTACAGACCCCATGCATTAGGTTCCTTTTGTCCTACCACATGAATGTTGTCTTCTGAATTATCTTTGTACCAAGCGATTCTTTCTATTTCTCCGTATCGATATCCTGTGGTTCCTGCTTTACATGCATACTGCCACTCTGCTTCTGAAGGAAGGCGATAACCGGTTGCTTCCCAATCACAGAGAATTTCTTCACTGTCATTACTTATAGAATAACACTCCGTTAATCCAGCTTGTTGAGAAAGTAGATTGCATAAGTAGATAGCCTCATTCCATGAAATATTTACGACGGGCTTCTGATATCCATCAATAGAAATAGGCGATTTATTCGTAATGGAACAATACATCTCCGTTGTTACCTGATATTTCGAAAGAAGGAATGGTCTTATTTCGGTTGTCCATATCCGTTTAGTTCGGTCGTCTCTTAATTCTATTTCCCCGCCTGGGATGTGGACCATCGGATCATCATCATAACGCTTGTATCCATCGGACATGAACCTGCCTCCTTATCATCAGAGTTAACTAATGCTCAATTTATGAAGAGCTTGTTGTTCATTAGACATGAAAAATAGATCCTTCCCGTTATTACTCTCATACATAAAGTCTTTAAAATTCTTACTTGAATACTCAGAAAAGTCGCCAATGATCGCAATCTTTACGTGATAGTTAATAAACTTTTGCAATATTTCACCTGCAAGCCGCGTTTTTAAGTTGAAAAAGTCGTCACATATGGCTGACTTATTTATAATAATTCGATGACAACCAGCTTCATAATTTACGGTTGCTATCAAATCCAACGCCGACTGAACATCTGTTATCAGCATCTCACTGTCGCTTATAACAGCTATTTCTACATTATTCTCTTTTATTTTGGTTATTCTCATCGTTATCTCCACCATTCATAGCTTAATATTAATTCGTTCTTCACGACGTAATCTATATGATATGGGCTACTCTGTCAAGGATAGCAAAATGATTGACTTGGTTCCTTTATATAGACAACAAGGGAAATAAGAATACGTCATCGAATAGTAAATATGTTGGTCAAATCGAAGGATATGGTCATTCTCGGCAGTCCTAGGTTCGCACACCACCTGATGCAGCTTGATGAATTAGTTTTCGCAAACTCGTGACTTTAGTCGTGAGTTAGAATACAGAAACACAGATCCGGGAATACATCGAAAATCAGAAAGTGAGGTGAAGCTATGTCAATTAAAAAAGCTTATAAGTTCCGAATTTATCCTAACAAAGCACAAGAAACTCTAATTGCTAAAACGATAGGATGTTCAAGATTTGTTTTTAACCACTTCCTAAATAAGTGGAATGAAACATACAAGGAAACAGGCAAAGGATTGACATATGCATCATGCTCTTCTGAACTCACAAATCTCAAAAAAGAAATAGATTGGCTAAAAGAACCAGATAAGTTCTCTTTGCAAAACGCTTTAAGAAACTTAGATGATTCTTATAAGCGATTCTTTAAGAATCAGAATGATGCTCCAAGGTTTAAAAGTAAAAAGAATCCTATTCAGTCCTATCAAACGAATTTTACAAACGGAAATATTGCTGTTATGGACAACAAGATTAAGTTACCGAAACTTGGACTTGTTCGCTTTGCGAAATCGGGAGAAGTAGAAGGACGCATTCTAAATGCTACTATTAGACGCAACCCTTCTGACAAATATTTTGTATCTATACTTGCGGAAACAAATGTAGATTCACTTCCAAAAACAAATAAAGACGTCGGAATAGATGTGGGGCTTAAAGATTTTGCTATTCTGTCTGATGGTACAGTGTTTGGTAATCCTAAATTCTTTCGAACACTAGAGTTTAAGTTGGCAAAGGAACAGTGTATTCTTTCTAGAAGACAAGAGTTAGCGTTGAAGCAAAAACGTCCACTTATTGAAGCTAAGAACTATCAGAAGCAAAAGAAGAAAGTCGCACGTATCCATGAACACATAACCAATGCTAGAGCAGACTACTTACATAAGATCTCTACTGAAATCATCAAAAACCACGATGTAATCGGTATTGAAGATTTATCAATAAGTAACATGCTTAAGAATGGTGGTCTTGCCAAGGCAATCAGTGAAGTATCGTGGTCGCAATTCAGAACGATGCTTGAATACAAAGCAAAATGGTACGGAAAACAGGTTGTAGTCGTAGCTAAGAACTTTGCAAGTAGTCAGCTATGTTCAAGTTGTGGATATCAAAACAAAGCCGTTAAGAATCTTGCATTACGTGAATGGGATTGTTCAGAATGCGGAAGCCATCACGATAGAGATATTAACGCAAGCTTAAATCTTAAAAATGAAGCGATAAGATTTCTAACCGTAGGAATTACGGGGATAGCCTAATCCATTAGAAGCCATTAGGTTTCCGTACTTAGGAATCATGTCACTTTAGTGATGAGTAGTTCAATAGTAGCTAATGGACCATTTTTTCTCTGTTGCACCTTTTATTAATTAATATATGGTAAACTTGGGACATTGTTGAATAGTAGGGGGAAGGTATATGAACAAGAAATATTGGGTGGGGTTTATTGTGGTAGTGTTCTTGCTAGGCAACGTAACCGGAGCCTGGGCAGGATCTGCTTGGAAGGAAGTAAAGGCGCTCTTTAATCCTTCGCTCAAAGTGGAATTGAACGGTCAGGAAATCGATGGTGTCAAAGCATTACAGTACAATGGAAGTTTATATTTGCCCGCTAAGAGCGTTTCTGATTATTTCGGTCTAAATTCGAAGCTCGTTTTCGACAACAAGACAAATAAATTAATCATCGGCGGTCCCATGTACGTGCATTTGGATGATCGGGACACCGCGAACTTCTTCCAGATTGTCATTAACGGCAATTGGAGGCCCTCTGTAATGACTGATAATTGGATGTTATACAGCAACTATTATATGGGAGTGGACTTCCGATTAGAGTCAGAGGAAGGCTTGAGCTTGGACAAGTATGTCAATCAGGCATTAAAGAATGCGTTCAAGTACGTCAAAGTGAACAAGCAAACGAACACAAAGGTCGACGGAGCAGAAGCCCAGGTGATTGATTACGAGGCAAGTGACACGGTCGGTAAGTTGGTCTTCATCCAAAAGGATACCAATTTCGCAACCCTGCTGTTCTTTGTCGATAAGACTCGGTATCAGGCTAAAGATTTGAAGGAATACGAAAAAATTATTGCAAGCTTCAACATTCAGTAGACTCCGAGATATGGAATCTTGAGTCGAATATCAATATTAATTAACGGGCGCGCCGGATTTGGAGCCCCGTTTTTTTTTAATAAACTTGCCGTTACAGACAGCGCGGTTAACTGTATCGCAAGTAGTGTAAAGCAGAGAATCGAGCTTGAAATTGCAGGTTAGGGCTTAGGATGTCTAGGCATTCGACACATGAGGAGTGTATAACAGAAAATAATTTTAAGTATAGAAACGGCATTAATAATTACAACTGAAATACAATCTTCCATTACGCCAACGGGAGACGATAGCCCAATTAACCACCTTTTGACACAGGAGGTCTTCTTAGGGTCACAACTCAACATTATAATTTAACATAGCCATGTTGTTAAAAAGAGAAAGCCTTGGACTAAATAGTCCAAGGCTTTCTTTTATATGGTCTTATTTTTTAACTTTTCTAATAGAGTTTCCAACCAGTGGGTGGATTGCTCGATTAGAGATCCAAAGTAGCTATCCATGAAATCGACAACTTCACGAATGGAATCATCTACATCCATTTGATGGTATATTTGATTCATATACTCTGTTTTCTTTCGTGACTGTTCGATTTTCTTCTCGATAATCGGAATCACTTTGTCCGTTTCAACATAACGGAGATTCATAAGACCGACAATCATATCTGAAATCGATTCTGAGCTCTCTATTAACTGATATATTTTGAGTGGGAGTTGCTTACGTCCTTTATCAGTAATGGTAAATACCTGCTTATCTGGACGATGTTCTTCTTTAATAATCTCAACTTGTTCAATTAAGCCTTGTTTCGAGAGTGAATCAAAGTGATAATACAGTTTGCTTTCAGTAAGATTACCCATTTTATCAAATGGAATAGGATGAGATAGTTCTTTTTTTAATTTATACGGATAATTATCTTCATCCATTAACTTACTTAAGATATAAATTTGAATTGACATCACAAACCCACTCCTAATTTGTTGGCTAACTACATATTACCAAACTTAGGCGGTTAATTCAGCTTTGTTTTTCTCTTCAATAGTTTGTGTAGTTTCTTTAGTCACAGCCATTGGTTTATGAACAAACCGGACGATTACAACGTTGATCAGCATCGCACCGACGAATACCGCTGCTAATCCCCATAAGAATGGTGCTGGGCTGATCGAACCAAACATTTGTGCCAAGTAAGCTTGCACAGAATAATACATCGGTGTGATGCGGCCGAACCAGTCGTATGGTGTATACATCATCTCACGAGGCATAGTCGCACCATTAGCAAGTGTTTGCATCAATAGGATTGGAATATTTAGAACCATACCCCCTTGACCAGCTAAGAAGACCATCATTGCGCAGACGTTAAATGCAGCCATAAACATTAGAATTTGCTGACCGGCGACTGGCAGAAGTATAGATAAGTCTATATTTGCAACAGAGAATGCAATAGCCATAGCGAAGACTGTTGCTACTACCGCGATAATAAGAGCTGTTAACTGTACGTAAACAAATAATTTTGTCTTACTTGCTTTTCCACGGAATGCTACAAATGAACCAACTAATTGCAATGATGCAATCATAGCACCAGTATAGGCTGCCATCGTTAAGAACATAGGTAACATGTTGTTATGCATGCCATCTGGAACATCATTGATAACTACATAATTCCCAACATAACTGTTTTCTATTTGTGCAGCAAGAGCCGCGGCTTGTTCTTCAGGTACCTTGAAGTTCTTTAATATACCTTGTGCCGTTTGCTCTGAGAAGTTCGAGCTTAATTGATTGTTAATTTGTGATACAACGGAAGACATCGATGAAGATACCATTGTGGCGGAAGCTTCGTTGACTGTGAAATCAATACCTGCGGATACTTTGCCACTTTGAACATTGGCAGAGAACTCTGCAGGAATATGAACAACTAAAGCTAACTTATTATGCTCTAATTCATCCATTGCTTTATTATTTGTAACATCTGTTTTTATCGTTTTGAATGGTAAGCTTTCTGTAAGCTGACTTGAAATCTGAGCTCCATATTCACCGGCATCATCATTAACGATTGCGATTTTTAAGTCATCCATGTTTCCTGGAATTGCTGCATATCCCGGGATGAAAATTCCAAGCATGGCTACGGCATAGAACACTGCCATAAACATAGAGCCAATGGCCCCTTTAGATTTCAAAAATTGTTTAAACTTCAATGTGAATTTCCTTTCTCTTAGACGCTTTTTTTATAGTACTTTAATTAAAGTACTTTGATCAACTGTGATATATCTTACAATAATATAAATTGAATGTCAATTTTAGTTTGATTTGAATGAAAATAAGACGCCAGGAACGCTCCTGTACGTCTTGTTTATTTTTCTGTTGGGGCTTGATCCGATGACCCTTTTATGTGGTAGAGATTGAATATAATTGAAGTCGGACTACCTATTCTATCACGATGCTAATATAATAAAATTTAGGCGGTATATGATGGAGAGGAAGATAAATATGGATGACGTGATTAGACAAACAATCATAAATAAAAATGAAAATCTTATTCGTATGGTTATTGAACGTGCAAAAAGAGATTTTCCAGAGGATATTGCAATCATTGGGCTTACAGGTTCATTTAGTACCGGAGATTTCCATGAAAAAAGCGACCTTGATCTAATTATCATTAATAATACTGACCGTGGTTGGGGCATATCTTCCTGTTTTATTCTGGAGGATGTCGGATATGATATATATTGTACTCCTTGGGATACAAGGATAGAGGATCAAGCGAACCTTGAGAGTGAAATGGTTTCGTGTCTGATTGATTTACAGATATTATATTGTGCAAGGCCTGAATATTTGGAAAGGTTTAATGAATATAAACAGAGAGCACTCGATGCATTGGCAAAACCTATAGGGAGCGACTGCATTAGTAGAGCAAACAAATGTATAGCTATAGCAAAACAGGAATATACCAATACATTACTTTCGGATGATCTAGGAACAATAAGATATGCTTCATCTGAAGTGGTATACAACCTGTTAAATGCTCTGACGCATTTGAATAATACCTATTTTAAACGGGGCATGAAGAGACAGTTGGAGGAAATATGTACTTATACATATAAACCCGATCATTTTGAAAGAATATATATGGATGTGATCGAAGCTAAAACAATTGAAGAAATAAGAAATACATCATATGTTCTCCTAAAAAGCGTAGTTGATCTTTATGACAAAATGAATGAGCAATTTGAAGAAAAACCTATACCGACCTATGATAATCTCCGTGGCACCTATGAGGAATTATGGTGTAATATCCGCAATAAGGTGATCATCAGTGTGGAGACAAATGATAAATCTTATGTTTACCAGGTTGCTATGAGTGCACAAAATTACTTTGACGAAATGACAAAAACAATAGGAACAACAAAGATTGATTTAATGCAGTATTTTGACGCAGATCATCTTCCTGTATTTAAAGAAAAATTTCTGCAGGCTATGGATAACTATTTGGAGGAATACAACAGGGTAGGAAGAAACGTCGCACGATACGATACTTTCGAGCAATTATATAAGCAATATATGATGCTGAACACACCCAAGCAATAGCACAATTACTGGTTTACTAGGCCTCTTTCTGAGATTCTTATGTAAATTACTTAAAGATGGATAAGGTATTACGCTGATGTCTTCATGGACTTCAGCGTTTTTATTATGTGAAGGCATAAAAGAAGAAAAGAAGTAGAAACTATGTTCACATTGTAGTAGTAAATACAAATGAATTCCATGGAGGTAACGTAATGGTACACAACAATAAGAATTTTCAGAGACACATTCAAGCATCACTTCTAATCCTCATCTGTATGTTCACGATACTAAGTGGCTGTTCAAAGGCAGAACCTGAATCGCAAAGATCAACACCTTCAGCAGAATCTCCAACACCAACGGAATCCAATAAGAATAACACAACAGAACAACCTAATTCACAATCAGATGTAACCGGGTCGGAAACAGCGGGACTTCCCACAGGTGTGCAGATCAAAAAAGTTGTCAAAGAAGAGACATTGAAAAATGGTGTTCATAAAAAGGTGGAGTTATTAACAGATGGTGGTAAACGAATTACAATTACCGATTCAAACAATGAGATAGTGATTCAACATCTTGAATATGAAGGGATGATTCTAACGGTTAATGGAAATGAAGTTACCGTTCAAGTGGAAGACGGAGGACATCAAACCTTGAACATCCCTAATAAAGTAGTGATTGAAGATGATGAGAAGCTTGGGTTGAACAAAGGTGTTGAAATCGAGTGGGAGGTAAACACAGATGGACAAATTCAGAGTGTCGAATTAGATAATTGATTTTGATTTCGGATAATAATTTACTACATCTTTAACGAACTAAAACAGTCCTAAGCAGTTGAATTGCTTAGGACTGTTTCTATTGTAGAAACTATTACAGCTCATCAGCAATACCTAACAATGCGATACCTAGAATGACGACCACAATAACTCCGTATTGCACCTTGCTCAGTCTTTCTTTGAGGAATATTCGCGAGAGTATGATGGAGAATATGCTATATGAAGCAATGAGAGGTGCTGCTATAATAGCGTTACTAGACATAGCGAACACATAGAAGAACTGTCCGGTTGTCTCCAAAATAGCCGCGCAACCTTTGTCTCTTTCTTTGAATACGTTGAACGGCTCTTTCTTGATGAACTTGAGGTATATAAATGTAAATACGGCACAGATAAAAAAGGTAAATTCATAAGCCAGTAAGGCCGAGTCTTCGCTGATCAGACTAAGTTCATCTAAATAGATCGCGTCAGCGAAAGTTCCAAGTCCATCGATTATACAATATAGAATTGGGAACATTATGGCCATGAAGCCAATCTGATATTTCTTATCGATTTGTGTGGAGCTATCTCGGAGGGCAGCATGTTCTGCACGCTTCTCTAATACAGCAATTCCGACAACGCCCAGGGTGATAATAGCCACACCTAATAGTTCAACAATACCCAACTCATGCGTGAAAAAGATGAACAATAGTACAGTTGTTACAGCTCCAGAAGAATTCTGTACGGGAGATGCAATGGAGAGGTCAATATATCGGAGACCAATATAGCCTATTGCCATGGATATGATATACAGTGCAGATACAGGGAAGTATCGGATTAAGTCTATGGGATCGAAGGTAATTCCCTGGATAAACATATATGCTGTGCCATGAATACCCATGACCAGACCAACGATGATGACGATTTTAATATGGCTGAATCTATCGTTGCTATCAGTCCCTTTCTTATAAAAAAGGTCAGCACCTCCCCAAGCAAGAGCAGTTATTAAAGCAAATATAAACCACATGATCATAACTCCTTGTTATCAATTATCTTTAATTTAAAATGTTGTATGATTGTTCACAAAGCTTCACTATTATAATCAATGTACGAGGGATGTCAAGCGGGTGTCAGGTTTGAGAATGATTTTATAGAAATGACGGTGTACTTATGAAAATTGAAATTGGAAAAAATATAATAGAATATCAGGTTCAATATGGTCTTAGAACTAAAATATCTTTGCATATCGATTCGTTAGGACTCATAACGGTTAAAGTTCCAAGAGATACAAATGAAGAGACGATTATAAGAGCGATCAAACAGCAAAGTAAGTGGATCCAAGAGAGATTACATCTTATAGCAGCGGTTCAAGAAACCCATAAGCCCAAAGAATATCAGGATGAGGGTAAGTTTCTATATCTGGGTAAAGAATGTCTTCTTCATGAATTGATAGATACGAATGGTTTAGGGGAAGAGGAACTCAAGAAGAATCTCAAGAAATTTTATTTCTCTAGTTGTAAGAAAATTGTAGGGGAAAGAATAAAAAGCTACCAAAATCAACTAGGAGTTAAGCCCAAAACGATTGAAATTGTAGAGTCTTTAACGAAATGGGGAAGTTGTAGTTCAGACAAGAAATTGACTTTTAATTATCTTCTAGCCATGGCTCCACTTGAAGTGATCGATTATGTGATTATCCATGAACTATGTCATCTGACGCATATGAACCACGATCGGTCATTCTGGAGACGACTTGGTAGTGTGATGTCCGATTATAAGGAAAAGGAACAATATTTAGCAAAACATGGACGATCGATGACACTTTAAACATAACGGGGAACGGGTGCATTTTAAATTAAATGTGTTCTTTTTTGTTATTCACTGTACACTTCGGTTAAGAGTGATATAATGAGCGGTGGTTTGATAAACCATGTGTAGCACACAATTCTGACAAAGAAGTGATAAAAGTGAATAAAATGAACCAAAGTATGAACCAAAAGGTAGTTTTTTTACTAAATAAGTATTTTACAGGCGACTCCATTGATTACAAGCAAATTATCGCGATCATCATTCCGATATTTGTGGACCAAGCATTTATCATTCTAATGAGCTTACTGAATACGGCGATGATCAGCTCCTCAGGGGTTGCTGCTGTTAGTGCAGTGAGTATGGTGGATTCGCTGAATATTTTCTTAATTAATGTGTTTGTCGCTGTCGCAACTGGGGGTACCGTCATTGTTGCGCAATATAAAGGCAGTGGGAATCAGAAAATGGTATCCAAGGCGGCTTCGCAAGCTATAACCGCTGTTGCGATGTTATCTGTTCTAATCAGTACTTTCGTTATTGTTTTTCATACACCGACCTTAAACTTGCTATTTGGTAATGCTGATGCTGACGTATTTCACAATGCAAAGATCTTCCTGATCGGTAGTTGTATCTCATATCCCTTCATTGCCATTTTTCAAGCTGTGAGTGGTGTTCTTAGAGGGGTTGCGGAGACGAAAGCCTGTTTGGGATTATCGTTAATTATGAATATTACTTATCTGTGTTTAAATATCCTATTAATTACGGTATTCGACATGGGTGTCATGGGACTAGTGATTTCTATGATTCTGGCAAGAGTATTAGGAATGGTTACATCGTTAATCTATTTAACGAAGTATAATCAGACGTTACAATTTAAATTAAGAAATGCACTGCGTATTGATTTTTCCATTTTTAAAAAAATAATGTTTATTGGGGTTCCATTTGCTGCAGAACAGATGTTTTTTAATGGGGGTAAACTATTAACCCAGACGTTTATTGTGCAGTTGGGAACGATCGCGATGACGGTGAATGCCATTAGTGGTTCCATATCGCTACTGTTTCAAATCGGAGGAAATGCACTTAGCATTTCCATTGTAACGGTCGTTGGTCAATGTATAGGCCGAAGAAATATTCAGGATGCAAGGAAATTCATTAAATCTTTTATTGGACTTTCAACAGCATTTTTCTTGGTCGCAACAGCCATAATACTGCCGCTATTCCCGCTGATTGTAGGAATGTTCTCTCCACCAGCCGATATTATTCCGTCCATCTTTGCACTGACGTTATTAATATCGATTGCTCAACCTTTATTGTGGTCATTTAGCTTTATTATGCCTTCGGCATTACGTGCAGCTGGGGACTCCAAATTCACATCGATCTCTTCTTTACTATCTATGTGGTTGTTCCGCGTCATTCTAGGTTATATTTTAGGAATTACGTTTCATATGGGTATTATGGGTGTATGGGTTGCTATGGTTGCTGAATGGGCTATTCGTGGATTCGTCTTTGCATGGCGATTCAAAGGTGATAAATGGTATGCTCACAAGTTGATCTAGAATAGAAGTAAATAATCTCAATTATTGTAAGATGAATTGCACCCCCATAGAACAGACATTGGAGACCCGTAAGGTGTAGCTGATTGTTCTAGGGGGTGTATTTTTATGGGAAAAGGTTCTTTAATAAGATACATGGATGCTTCAATATATAGTGTAATATGTGTGACGAAAATAAATGGGAAGGAGTTATACATACATGACAAAGGTACTCGTAGTAGATGATGAAGTTAGTATTTCCAGTGCCGTGGCATATGCTCTTCGAAGAGAAGGTTATACGGTGGAAACAGCTGGAGATGGTCAGGAAGCACTGGATTGTGTAGATACATTCAAGCCGGATGTCATGGTGCTTGATGTGATGATGCCACGGCTAAGTGGATATGATGTCTGTCGGAAGTTAGATGACCGACACCGTCCGGCCATTCTTTTGTTAACTGTAAAGAACGATATTGTAGATAAGGTGCTAGGGCTGGAGCTCGGTGCTGATGATTATATGACTAAACCTTTCGATATGCGAGAAATCATCGCCCGAGTAAAGGCGTTATCACGTAGACGTGTGAATCAATCTGTTGAGCATTCCCCACAAGGGCAGTACCAGTTGGCAGGGCTTACGATAGAAATGTTCAGTCGTACCGTTCGTATGGAAGGGCAAGTACTCGACTTAACACCCAAGGAATTTGATCTGCTTGTGTTGTTGGCGCGTAATCCTGAGCGCGTATATTCTAGAGAAGCACTACTAGACCAAGTATGGGATATGGATTTCGCTGGCGGAACCCGAACGGTGGATATTCACGTGCAGCGATTACGCAAGAAGTTAGGGAAGCTCCAAGGTGTGATCCAGACGGTATACGGCATTGGATATAAGAGCACGGAGTCTCCCTATTGATGAAGAGAAAAATACGTATTGGATTGAAGGGAAAGGTAGCTTTACTACTAGCTTTACTCTTAGCGTCCGTTCTAATTGTGCTGAGCACGCTCGTTCTTGCAGGAATACGTGAGGATCAGCGTAGTCGCCTTGAACAATCATTTGCTCATGAAGCAGCAACGGCAAACTTGAGAGTACGACAAGAATTTTTGACAGGAACCCGAGTAACACCAGAATTATTCATGCAACAGAGCGGTCAACGTCTTGCGGTTGATCTGGGTGCGCAGAGCGGCATGGCGATCACTCTCTATCAAGCAAATGGTTCATTCGCGGGCACCTCACTTCCAGTTCAACCTAGAACAGATGTTAGCGATGCCCTGGCATATACGGCGAGAGGACAATCGGCCTACATAACAGAAGGAGATCAAATCCTGTATTTAGCCCCATTATACCAAGCGAATGAGCGACTTGGGACGATACAATTCCATGCTTCACTTGCAGAACAGAATGCCTTTTATTTGCGGATACAGAATCTATTTATCGTAGCGGGGGTAGCCGTTCTCGGAGTTGGATTTCTCATTGGGTACATCTATGTATGGCGTCAGGTGAACGTTATCGCAAGATTAAATCTAGCGGCTAAGCAGATAGGCGAAGGGAAGTATCTCGATACACTCCCAGTTCGTAGGAGGGATGAGCTTGGGGAGCTTGCGGAAGGGATATATGAGATGAGCGGAAGCATCTCTTCTTCTGTTAACCAGCTTACGGAAGAAAGGCTGAAGCTACTGGATGCTATCGCACGGTTGCAGGAGCTGGAACAGCAGCAGAAGCAGTTTATCGGTAATATTAGCCATGAGTTAAAGACACCACTCACTTCGATACTGGCTTACGCTGACCTTCTAGAGATGTACCACGATGATCCGTCTTTATTGGAAGAGGCTAGGATTCAGATCGGAAGAGAGGCGGAACGGCTGTATGAACTTATAGAGAAGGCGCTTCAGTTATCTTCGATGGACATTTATGATTTCGAGACAAAGGTGGATCATGTTCAAATACGTCCCCTTCTTCAAGAAGCGGCTGACCGTATGCAGGCGAAGGCAGGGAGAAATCAAGTGGCCTTAGAGACTCATGTAACAGAAGGAACAGCGTGGGTGGATCCAGAGAATGTGATGCATATGGTGCTTAATTTATTGGATAATGCTATAAAATATAATAAGCCTGGAGGAACGGTGACGCTCTCAAACCATTCGGTGAAGAATGTCAACGGTGACGATCATATGGTCATTGAAGTACTAGATACCGGCATTGGTATTCCAGACGATGTGCAGAGTCGCATATTCGATCCTTTCTATACGGTCAGTGGTGACCGATCTAGAGCGCATGGTGGAACAGGACTGGGATTATCTCTCGTACGCAGTCTGGCAGAGAAGCAACATGGCTCGGTCAGACTCGTTAATTCCAGTATCCATGGCTCGAAGTTTGAGATTACTGTACCCATGAATCCTCTGATAGCTGAACAGCATTTAAAAGAAAGCTCAGACGCTCATTAGTCTGGGCTTCGTTTGTATTATCATGCATGTTAGAACTTAAGATGAATACTCCCGCCACTTACCAACGCTATCGCTTTGGCTGAAGTGGGGGTTTCTGATGTATCATCCAACTTAATTCAGGATGCTTAACACCAGTGGAGTTGACACGTTGATGGTCTGGTTACCATCCAACCCCTCTATCCCATTTGCTACTTTGGCGGATACGTTTGGGAATACTTTTCGCATAATATTGGCTGCGCCGTTTACATCGGCATGTACTAAGCCCTTACAATTCTTATACAGACCGCGATACATCCGTTTGCCTGAGAAGGTCCATGTTCCCTTTTCGCCATAAGTCGGCAATGGGTCTAGATCTTGGAAGCTAGCTTTCGAGGTATACGCCTCTTCGGTCAGGATAACGACTATTCCCTGTTCTTCTGCCTTATACTTGATCATCTTGATGAGCATCTGATGGGGAATATGACTGAAGGACTGATTGTTTCGCCGTCCGATCCCGGGTGCTTGTTTCCATCCATCGTTATGCCCAATTACGATCGTACCGATGTTATGCTCCACTGCCAACGTAACGATATGATGACTTACCTTGTGGAAGATGTCTTTGATCCTACGGTGGCGCTTCAAATGGAGTTGTTGTTCTAATCGTCTGGACGTGTACGCTCCTTCGCGTAGTTCCTTGCCCTGACGAAGAATGCTGGTATAGTACGCCTTCATCTTGTTGTAATACTGATTGATCGCTTTAACGATCTTGCCCTTCACGATGAGCGGTTTCGCTCCGGTGGTCGTGACGATGGTTGCAAGATTGTCAACGCCAAGATCAATGGCTAGCACGTGTTCTTGTACCGCTTCCTTCTTTTCCATAGGATAAGCGAAGATCATTTCAACCACGTATTGTCCATGGCTTGGGACGACACGTACTTGCATCAGTTGTCTGTCAGTATAGCCCAGTTTGCCGATGTTCAGTTGTAGCTTGGTTTTTGGAAACTTGAGACATTTCCGTTCTTTGATCACACAATCTTGATTGGAGAAAACGACTTCCTTCACCCTGTTCCGAGCGTACCCTGGAATATGTGGCTTGCCGTTGTACTTCTCAGGATGCTGGCGGTAGTCCTTGATACTGGCAAAGAAGGCATTCCAATTGTGGAACACCACCTTCATGATTCCCTGACTGCACTGCGTTGGGAGCGCCCGATAATCGATTTGATTCATCACTTTGAACAAAGCATCCAAGAAGTTATAGTGAACAAAAGGACTCTCTTGCGAGGGTAGCTTGAACGGATGGGAACGGTTGTTATCTCTTCTTCGTTCATGACGTCAATATGGGATGCCAGCGTGTCCAGAACTTCCTGTTGCAACGGCTGAAGAGGCTCATTCTTCCCAAAAGCGGTAACGATCTGTCGGATGTAAAAGTTGGTTGTGTTATACAGGTTCTTGGCATCCTGACATGCTTGATCGAGGTACGCAAACATGCGATGACCTGGTTTAACCCACACTTGATAGGTTCTGTACATTGACTTTGAATCTGACAAAGCTTCACCCCCTTACAGATACATGATACGAACATATGTTCTAAACCTATTGTACCTCTTAAGATATAAGAAGGGAAGAACATCTTGTGGAATTATTCAGGAGGTCGCCGATTCACCTCACCACTTATAGAAGTGGGAGTCCTCTCGGCGAAAAATGATAGATGATTGATATAAGGGAGATATTGTTTACAAGTTCGTTACAAGACAGATATCTTTTCGAGATATCCAGAAATTATACTGTAGTCAACAGGGATACATGGAGCAAGGAAAACATGATGACTACGGCCTCTAAGTTACATGCTCCCCGAACAAATTCATCATTTAGGAGGCTCTATATGAGACGTAATCACAAGAAACATATCGTAAACTTGATGTCAGTTGTCACGCTTGTGCTTACCTTAGTTGCCTGTCAGTCATCCCCTGAGAAACTTACTCCTGTGTCGCCGGATAGTAGTCAGTCTGGGTCAGATACGCAGACTAGTTCAGGTGGTAGTCCAACAGATGAAAGCGATCGAACGCTTACCGTTGTGAAGGGATCTGGACAGCAAGATAATCAGGAACTGACTATAGAGCGGATTCATCGGTTGGAAGGCTCTAATATTGAAGCTTGGTTATCGGACAATGAGGTTAGAATTAATACAACGAAGCTATTGAAAGCTGGAACTAACACAGAAGAACCGAAGTATTCGTACACAACATCCATTGTTGACTTGAGTACTGAGGAGCAGCGAGAAGTTACGGACTATCAGTCAGACCCATTTACGGTTAAGGAGGATATCTCACCGGACGGTTCCTTCATCTTCATCCAGGAGTGGAAGGATAAGTACACAGCAGATAATTTCATTACGAATGTGAGCACAGGTAAACGTATTGCTGTAAAAGGAGATAACTATATGGAAATGGGCGGATGGTTGGATAACGATACGTACATTCTCGCGGCTGGTTCTACGGAAGGACGGGGGGATATCCGCCAGATTGCCACCGATGGTTCTTTTACAGAAATGACACTTGAGGATGATGCTGTTGAACAATTTATTCGATTTCAAGTGGGTAGTGGGCATATATACTATACGGATTCAAAGAATAACTTAAAAAGGGTTGTATCGGGGAAGAGTCAACCTACCTTACTTGCAAAAGGTGTTTGGGATTTCGAAATATCCCCGGATGGTCATCATATCGCAGTCACAACGGCAAGTGAACAAGGGAAGATGGGAACAAAGTTACTCATTTACGATACGACAACAACGGATTCACAAGAATTATTGATTGCGAATGGGGATATGATGTCTTACCTAGCTTGGGCACCCGATTCATCTAAATTAGCTTTTGACGTGTATACGACAGATAAGAAGGGAATGAACGGTGTGTATATCTTCGATTCTACTTCAGGAAAGGTATCGCCCATGGGTCCATCCTACTCACCAATGGGTCTATCTTATAACCCGCAGTACCCATTGACCTGGAGCCCTTCTGGTAAACGGCTTGGCATTACTATTGAAGACAAAGAATCGCTCATTGTCACACAGGTTATTGATTTTAAATAAGAATAGGGGATGAAGAATATGAGTAAAATGAAAAAATCTATCGTGTCGTTAGTTGTGTTAGGAATGACCTTATCTGGTGCTGTAGGTGTCTATGCAGGAACCAATATGCAGAAGATCACAGCCTATCTTAATCATAGTATCGGGTTTAAAGTGAATGGCGTTGCGTATCATCCAACAGATCTTAATGGAAAACCAATAGCTCCAATCACGTATCAAAATACGACCTATCTTCCCGTGCGGGCAGTGGCAGATGCGTTAAATGTTCCTGTGGAATATAACACGAAGAGTGGACAGGTGCTGATCGGAACCAGTCCATCGACATCAGGGATAGAGGTATCAGAGGTCAAGTATAGCGACGCACAGGTTAAAGAGATTACGAAGGCTTATGCTAATTTTGAATCCTTTGAGACCGTGTATGTTCCCAAACAAATGACTAAGGGAGATGCTTTCCAGAAGGTTAGTGGTGCAGGGGATGGCGTAGTTTTCTTATTTAACCACATGAAGGTTAATGTTTCACCACGAGATTACTCTGATGGTTACGATAGCAAATCAGTTAAGCTCGCTAATGGCATCGAAGCGCAATGGTATACACCTGATGATACGTCAATGTTAGGCTTCAAGCTGGATGATCGAAATGTGACGATCAGCTCACCAGATGATACCTTGAATCAGGCACAAATCGAGAAGGTTGCGGTAAGCGTAGCGAAGCTGAAATAATAACATATTATAAAAGTACCCATTATAGCCAATTAACAGTAATATACCGAAAATCAATAGTGAGATAATAATTAGGAGACATTTATGGAAATGAAATTACGGAAACTCATCTTTACAGGAACCATCTTATACACAATTGTTGTCTTATATTTTATTTTCTTTGCTTTTAATAGAGTGGATCATACAGCCGGAGTAAATGGATACACATTTATGCTTGTCCCAGAGAGAGTTCCGCTTCAATTCCCAGAATTAACTTCCTCATGGATATTTGACTTTGGAAATATTGTTGCTTTTATTCCTTTTGGTGTACTCATACCCCTACTGTATCGTATCCGCTTTGGGAAGTTTATAACCTTCTTTATCTTGGCGATTCTCATTCTCGAAACGCTGCAGGCGTTGACTTATCTTGGCAGCTTTGATGTAGTTGATGTGATATCCAATACATTAGGTGCAGCAATAGGATTTATCGCCTATAGAGTTGGATTTTCTTCAAACATTTCTTATAAAAAGCTTATTGCTTCGGTCCTATCTATTGGTGTTCTTCTAGTTGGAATAATCGTGATTTCGGAAACCATTAATTATGTTGTAGCCAAAAGAGAAGGCCCGATTCAATCATTACACGAGGTGAAAGAAATAAATGGATCTATGCCTATGACTGAAGATCTTCCTAGTTTGACCATATCAGGCAAGAAAATAGAACCCAAAATGAACGTGTATAACAGTGATGGTGCTAAAAGCAAGTCATACACCTACATTTTAGGGAATAAGACAGATGTGAAGTTTTATTCATATTATGGCATTCCAGACAAGGGAGATCTCAAGGGAGAAGTCACTGTACTTGCGGATGGAGGAAACTTTGGAACCTTAAAAGTTCAGTACAATCAAAAAGGTGCAGAACCTTTAAACATACCCTTGGACAAGGTAAACGAACTTACGATTATCGTATCCGGGAATGCTAAACTATGGGACGTTGGATTCAGTGAAATGAAGCATTGGTGGGAGTGAAGAACAAACACGCAATAAATTGAAACCGCGATAATCGCAGCATGCCTGCTGAGAAAGTCTCGATAGCCTTCTTTTTATAAATAGAATGTAGATATGAAAAGCTTCAAAGCAGCCCGGCAGACCCTCAGGTCATGACCGGGTTGTTATGCGTGGCGGTCTTTTTATGGAATGTATGCTCCTTAACAATGAATTACAATCTTAAGCAAAACTTGAAAGATTGACGGCAGGTAATTGGTTAAGGATAATAGACCTATGCTATATACAGCACAAAGGAGATCGAAAATGCCTACCATTACTACAAAGCCATTTGATCAAGAAATGCAAACGATACTAGGTGACTTAACATCTGGATATCATTCCGGGGAATTGAGTAAGAAGAATATCACGGAACTACCTGAGGAGCTATACATCATTGAAGATGGTAATCATATGGTTGGGTATGCCGCGATTTGGGAATATATAAGTGGCAAACAGTTAGTTAACAAGGCCGAACAGAATTATTTCAGTGATGATGAGAGATATCTGCAAAAAGATTTCTATATAGATATAAAAAACAAGACAGATATTATCTTCATAGAAGCATTGGATGTGTTGAAAGATTATGAAGGTAAGGGTTATGCGGCGTTCTTTATGGATTGGCTAAAAGTGAAATATCCTAATAAGAAATTGTACGTATATCCTATAACGACTTCACGTAATTTTTGGTATAAGCAGGATTTCCAGGTCGTCGGGGATACCCTTTGGATGTCCTATAATTAAGTATGTGAGTGTTAAATAAGTGGATGATGAGAGAAAGACAGATCGAAGGATACTCGATCTGTCTTTTTCTTGTCGTTTTATTCATATCTCTTTGTTACTTGGTAGACCACCTAGATATAATTGGTCATTCCTTTTTCCTTCAGCAGTTCAACGATTTCTTTGACAGATTGTGCTTTCTCCTTGGGACAGATTAATAGTGCATCCGGGGTATCAGCAACAATGAAGCCGTCCATACCTATAGTCGTGATGAGTCTACCGTTTCCATAGATGATCGAATTACGTGTATCTATGCCTATATGATTCGCTTTTATAATGTTGCCCGATTCATCAGGAGGAAAGATTGCACCAAGAGCATCCCAGCTGCCGATATCGTTCCAACCAAACTGACCAGACAGAACAACAACTTCATCGGAGCGTTCAAGGATGCCATAATCAATCGAAATATTCTGAAGTGTCGGATAAACCATATTAATGATGTCTTCTTCTTGTTCCGTACCCAATCCTTCGCTGATGGGGAGCATCGACTTATATAGTCGAGGGAGGTAACGCTTGAAGTTATCAATAATAACAGATGTTTTCCAAATGAATATCCCACTATTCCATAAATAGTTACCTGATGATAGATACCCTTGTGCTTTCTGGAAATTGGGTTTCTCCACAAATTCTGCTACCTCGTAAATTGCCACAGGACTAGTAGCAATAGGATCTTTATCAAAAGCAATATAGCCGTAGCCAGTAGAAGGGAAAGTCGGCTTAATACCGATCGTTACGATCTTGTCCGCTTCTATCGCGACAGTACAGGCTTCATCTAATGTAAGCCGGAATTGATCTTCATCCGTTATATAATGATCGGAAGGCAAGACGACCATTAAAGAATCACCGTGGGATTTCTCTATAGATAATGCGGCGAATAGTATACTCGCTGCCGTGTTTCGAGCAACAGGTTCTATCAAGATGTTATGTTTCAATACACTACTATGCATAATGCTTTCCAGCAATACAGCTTGAGTTCGATTCGTAACGATGACTGTATTTTCCTGAGGGATAATACCTTTGAATCGTTCGATCGTATCGTTTAACATAATATCGTTTCCACTAATATTGAGAAGTTGTTTGGGAATTTCTTGTCTAGAGAGTGGCCAGAATCGGGTTCCGCCCCCGCCTGCAAGGATTGTAGCAAATTTATTCATGATTCATTACCAAATGAGCAATAGAGAAGGATATGATACTTTCCGACCCTTGATTAAGGTTCAACCCAGTCGAATGGATACCATCATAACAAGCCCCTGTTTGAGGATCTATTAGAGACTTTTGTAAGGAATTATGTCCCAGATACCATTCATAACATAAGGATGCTTGTTTCAGATAGATAGGATCTTGAAGCACTATAGTTGCTTCCTTGCACGCAAGGAGCATTTCACATGCTTCAATGGGTTGTTCGTCGTACGGAGCGGATGTTCCATCACGCATTAACCAGCCATGGCTACCAATAGGCTTATAATATCCTTCTTTAGAAAAGGTCTTGGATGCTAGAAAGTCCAGACTTTCCTTAGCTGTTTCCTTTAAAAGAATGTTATCTGAAATGCTGAATGCTTTTAATAGTGCCCATGGTAGCATCGAGTTTCCGTAGGTAAGGCTGTCTTCGAACCAATTCCAATCGGTACCCTTATTGCGAATATATTGATTGTGTAATCGGGTTGCCATATTTTCGATCAGATCGACGATGAATGCTTTAGGTAGAAAAGCCTTTTCTTCGATAGTACTTGGTGTATGGGGATATGGAAAAGAATAAGTTAAAGCATCAGGTGTTTCTATTAAGTAACTTAGACCGATGATGGCATAGGCATTAGCACGGGGAGAACCCAGTGCATTGAGATGCGGTAATGCCTGATTAATTAAATAACGACAGGTATTCAGTAGATTATCTGGCAGAGAGGCAGAATGAGAAAGAGCAAATCCAAGTGCCCATATCGTGCGTCCTTGGCAGTCCTCTGAGCCACTCTCCTCAACGAATGAACGGTTATAATCCATGAAATTTCTGAAGTTACCATCCGCATTCTGTGAGTGATGAATGAATGAAATATAGGTATGAATGAGGTTGAGTGTGTCTGAATCTTGATTATTTGTGTACAATAATACAGCTGCAATTAATGCCCGTGCATTATCATCTGTCGTATAACCTTTAGAACGATCAGGAACTCCGAACTTGGTATGTTGAAAAATACCTGTATCATCGGTTATTCTGCTTATATAGTCGGACTTGAACTGTAATAAGGTGGGTATTGGCATTAAATCACTCCTTAAGTTTTGCTTAAGCAAAACTGGCATCGTAAGCATAGACTTAGTTTTGTTTTAGCAAAACTTTTACTTAGGCAAATTTGGCATCGAAAGCATTTATTTTGGTTAGCTCTGAAATGATAATTTTTTCTTGAAAGATGGTGGCATAGGTTTTGGCGATTTCGCTCCACATCATGGTCTTTCCAAGTTCATGTGTGCGATGTTCCATTTCTTGTATAGTAGTAGGATTATTCAATAATTGGAGGATACAAGCTTCTAATGAGGCAGAATTGCGGAAGTCTGCTAGCATCCCTCGTCCTTCAGCTAGCATTTCTTCGGCATATCGATAAGGAGTAGATACTATAACTCTTCCGTATCCGACGCCGTACGCCAAAGTGCCACTTACGGCCTGATCCTTACCTAAGTAAGGAGTCATGTAGATGTCCGTCATGACAAGTGATTGAATGACTTCTTTCTGTGTTAGAAGCTTGTCGACGAAGTGAACGTTTGACTTTAGGTCATATTCGTCCACAAGATCGGACAACTTTTGTCTATATACCTCACCTGTTTCTTGTTTGACGACAGGATGTGTTTTCCCCCAGATGATATATAGAGAATCCGGATGCTGTTTAACAACGCCACGCATGGCTTCTATACCATATTCAATTCCTTTACCAGGACTGAGGAATCCAAATGTGGATATAATTTTGCGATCAGCATAGCCATATTGTTCTTTAAGTGTTGATCTGGATTCAGTCTTGACATAAGGTACGCCATGGTGAATAAAAGTGACCTTTGCAGCTTCGATTCCATAAATGGAGGTTAAATCCTGCACTGTGGATTGAGCCATCGTTACGACTTGAGCACTTAGTTCAGCGACTCGGTTCATAATCTGTCTCTGCTTGGCAGAAGGTTTAGTTAATACGGTATGAAATATAACGATATATGGAATAGTAAGTCTCTCAACGAAAGGAATTAGATACTCCCCGCTTTCCCCGCCATAAATACCGAATTCATGCTGGATAACGAGAAGATCAACATTAGACAAGTTGAGATAATCAGCTGTATCTGTATAGTCAGACAAATTGTGTTGATCAATCTCTTTTATAACTTGATCCTGATAATGGTAAGTTTCATTGTTGTTGATGGCAATAATACGAGGTTTGTTGAAGCCTTGAATGTGTTCGAGTTGGTCTAGTAAATCTTGTGTAAATGTAGCAATACCGCATTCTCTAGGTAAACTTGTTCCTAGAAAAACGATGTTCCGATTGCTGGTTTTATCGTTCATAATAAGAGCCTCCATATTGGTTCATGATTTTTGGATAAAAAAAAGAAAATAAAGAGGTCTTTATTTCTGAAAGGAAATACTTTATATTTATTTACAAAAAATAGTAATTATGGCCTAGACACACTATAACATGACCATTTTTTCTTGTCAATTTATTGACTACCCATCATTTTCCATATATATTAATGCAGGAGGTGGATGTATGTCAGTCATACGAAGTCATTTGAAAGAGGTTATGGAGAATCATGATCCTAAGTTGTCTATACGTAAACTTGCAAAGGATGTTAATTATCACTTTGATTCTATACGTCGTATGTATAAAGATGAGATGGTACAGTATCCTAGGGATTTGTTGTTAAAGCTTTGTCTATATTTCAATGTCCAGCCTGGACAACTTATTAGGATCGATGATCACAAGGAATGTGTTCTGACGATAGATGAATCAATCGATCATAAGGAGGACGGCAATGACAATGAAACCAATACTACCGGAAACATGTAAGCAACTTCTGGAGACATTTTATGCGTTGCCACGCAAGACGACAGTGGAGAAGCTAGTGTTCGCCGGTGTTGGAAATCGAGATGTATATAATATAACGGCCCCGTTTCGGTATGGTGGGGAGGAAGTGATCTTAGGAAGAGTTGAGGAACGGGATAGTGAGTTCTCTCAAGTCTTCTTTTTTACATGTGATCATCAAGTGTGGAGTCCTCGTAAACACACCCATACCTATAATTTGCAGGACCCTTGTACAACAATCATTAAGGGTGAATTAATTGTCGGTGGAGTTGAAGTAATCACTTCTGCCAAAAATCCAGGTAAAATTATATCATGGGTTACGCAATTCTATCGTGGGTTTCAAATTGATTCTTTATGCCACTTCTCATCTGGACCCGGTACGATGAAGGATATTCGCCTAATTGAGCTTACCGATGGTAGGGTAGGTGTATTTACAAGACCTCAAGGATTAAAAGGTGGAAGAGGACAAATTGGATTTACAATAATCGACTCACTTGATGAGCTCAATGAGCAGACTTTTATTAAGGCAGAAGTGCTTCACAATCAATTTGTTCCTGAAGAATGGGGCGGTGCGAACGAAGCACATTTATTGAGTAATGGTCATGTGGGGGTTCTGGGGCATATAGCTTGTTTTGATAGATTAGATAACAAACACTATTATGCGATGGTTTTCACGATTAACCCTGCTACCTGTGAGACGACACCTATTAAGATTATTGCTACAAGAAGTGATTTTCCAAAAGGTCCTGGGAAGCGATTAGATCTACAAGATGTTATTTTTAGCGGCGGAATTATACGATTATACAATGGTATGGCTGCTCTTTCCGTTGGGGTTAGTGATGCGGAGGCTTATCAGATTGAAATTCCTGATCCTTTTATAGAGTATGAATAAGGAGTAAGAAACAGCTTTTCTTATCTAATATCCATAAAGACAGTGGTGTGAAAGTTCATGTTTATGAACCTAGACATTGCTGTTTTTTAGTTTGCAGGGATGAGTACGTAAGACGACTTCCTATAGTGTTATACTGTGCTATTTTTCTTAAAAGAAATGATTGGATAAATTGACGTAATGAAATTATGTGATTAGAGGAACATGCATTTTGTTTAATTAAGAGTAATTAGACAAATATTAAATTGGGTTGATTAAATAATGTATGGGTACATTGAATAGGTTTATAAAGGAGTTCATATAGATGAAATTATCAAAGAAGAAGAAGGTTAACGTTGGTGTTGGTTTCGTAACAGGACGAAAAAATTTTAAAAATGTTGTGAAAGCATATATTGATGATTGGAACGAATCCAAAATAGTCGATCATAAGAAGAATGCCCTTCACTTGTTTGTTGCTTACGATTTAAAATACAAAGGCACAAAAGTTAGTGATTACAAGATTATAGACGAAGACATGTTGGATATGGTCGATTCGGCACATTACTTAGGGAATTCCTCGATAGCAAACGAAGTGCAATATCTTCTTGATAAAAAAGTAATTCATTTAAAAGAGGCAAAATTGATATTCGGTGAAGGGTACGCGATGAAAAGAAATGCGGTTCTGTACTTCGCAGTGAAAAACAAAATGGATTATCTTATTTTCCTTGATGATGACGAATACCCTGTAGCTAATTTAAATATTAATGATAACCTCGTTTGGAAAGGGCAAGAGGTTCTATCCACACATATTAGCAATATTAATAATGCGGATATGACACATGGGCATCATTGTGGTTACATATCTCCAATACCCTATTTGGATTTCAATGATAAGCTCTCTGAAGACGAGTTTAGAATCTTCATAGAATCGATAAGCAACGATATTATTAACTGGGATTCAGTAAAACAAATCATGAATAATGGTGGAGTGACCTATGCTGATCTAGATACAATGAATAGTAAACGCAAGAAAGTTGTTAAGGAAATCGATGGAATGAAATTTATATCGGGTGCTAATTTGGGTTTTAATCTGAAGACAATTGATACATTATTTCCATTCTATAACCCACCTGGAGCAAGAGGTGAAGACACTTTTTTAAGTACATGCATTACGGAGTGTAATATAAGAAAAGTTCCCTGTTATACCTTCCATGATGGATTCTCCTCTTATCAGCATTTGCTATCTGGTGTACTTCCAAACCAATTAAAAGCGATGAGGGTTGATTCAAGCGGGATTACTAAAAGATTCTTAAGAGCGGCGATCGGTTGGATAAGGTATAAACCGCTTTTGCTGTATATCACTCAAAGAGATACTTACGAAACAGAAATGTTGAAAATGAAAGAAGACTTATCCGTTGTCCTACCGAAAATAAGCGATTATTTTGGGAATAAGGAATTTGAAAGCATATTGGATGAACTTGAATTTTATCATCAACATGTGGAGGAACATTTTATAGCTTTTGAAAATACAAAATCAGCATGGGCGAAAATAATAACCTTTTTAAAAAATCATTGAAAGACTACATACGTCTCACCGTATACGTAGGATCTAATATGGGGAACGATATTTAAATGATGTGAATTGCTCTAAACTAAATACAAGAGGTGTTCCTAATGTGGTTCTCAAAGTCAAAAGAAGATGTGCTGCAAGAGCTTCAAGTAAACGTAGCAACGGGGCTGACAACGTCTGAGGCCCAATCTAGACTTGAGCAATATGGACCTAATGAGCTAAAAGGTAAACCCAAAAAGAGCATGATAGCTCTATTCTTTGCGCAAATGAAAGATATGTTGATTTATGTTCTTCTAGCTGCAGCGGTTGTAACATTAGTGATTGGAGAATTTGTAGATGCCATTATCATTTTTGCCGTAGTCATTCTAAATGCGGTAATCGGTGTGATTCAAGAAAGCAAAGCGGAAAAAGCGATTGAGGCACTGCAACAAATGACGACCCCTAAAGCACTTGTCAGACGTGACGGAGAAGTGAGAGAAATACCATCCGAGGACATTGTTCCAGGTGATATCGTTATTCTGGATGCGGGAAGATTTATCTCTGCTGACTTGCGGTTACTAGAAAGTGCCAACCTGCAAATTGAGGAATCTGCGTTAACCGGCGAATCCGTGCCATCAGACAAAGACGCGAATGCGTTACTTACAAATTCCAAAATTCCTATAGGTGATAAGTCTAATATGGCATTTATGTCTACTCTGGTTACCTATGGGCGAGGCGAAGGCATTGCTGTAGCAACGGCTATGAATACAGAAATGGGAAGAATAGCGAGAATTCTAGATGAAGATCACAAGGAGTTAACCCCGCTTCAGAAAAAGTTAGAGGAACTAGGAAAGACTTTAGGATATATTGCGATTGGAATCTGTGTATTCATTCTTATTGTTGCTCTGATCCAAAAAAGAGACTTATTCGAAATGTTATTGACGGCAATTAGTCTAGCGGTTGCGGCTATTCCCGAAGGTCTTGCTGCGATCGTGGCGATTGTGCTAGCGCTTGGTGTTACAAGAATGTCGAAGATTAATGCCATCGTGAAAAAGTTACCGGCCGTTGAAACGTTAGGTTCAGTGAATATCATTTGCTCTGATAAAACAGGTACACTTACTCAAAATAAAATGTCTGTCGTAAAGCATTACACATCTCCACATGAAGTTCAGAGTGAAGAGCCTCCTGTTGAGTTGATTAAAGCTCTTGTATTATGTTCAGATGCTACCTTCGAACATGGAAAGAGTACCGGAGATCCAACGGAAGTAGCTTTAGTCATATTCGGTGATCAGAATCATTTATCTAAACGATCTTTAGATGCAGAATTCAAAAGAGTTTCCGAAAAGCCTTTTGATTCTGATCGAAAGCTAATGTCTACGTTAAATGCAACCTCAACGGGGGGCTATCGCGTTCATACGAAGGGGGCTATTGATCAGCTATTACAAATATCAACCACAGCATTAGTGAATGGTGAAGTGGTGTCCCTGACACAAGAAATGAAGTCTCAATATCTTGCTGCTGCAGAAGGTATGTCCAACGATGCCTTAAGAGTGCTTGCTACCGCTTATAAGAATACTGATCAAGTCATTGATCCTAATGCAATGGAACAAGATCTTACCTTTCTTGGATTCGTTGGTATGATTGATCCGCCTAGACTTGAAGTGAAGGATTCAATAAGAGAAGCGAAAGTTGCCGGAATTACTTCGGTGATGATCACTGGAGATCATAAGAATACTGCATTTGCTATTGCGAAAGAACTTGGCATTGCAAATACCATCACGCAAAGTATGACAGGTGCGGAAATTGATGAACTGTCAGACGAAGCATTTGCGAAACAAATCAATGACTATAGAGTTTTTGCCAGAGTGTCACCTGAGCACAAAGTAAAAATTATTAAAGCCTTTAAGGCACAAGGGAACATCGTCTCCATGACGGGGGACGGAGTTAATGATGCACCATCCCTAAAATATGCTGATATTGGGGTAGCTATGGGGATTACCGGGACCGATGTATCCAAAAGTGCAAGCGATATGATATTAACAGATGATAACTTCACGACCATCGTACAGGCGATTAGGGAAGGTAGGAATATATACTTAAATATTCGAAAGGCAGTTATTTTCCTACTATCCTGTAACCTTGGAGAAGTTATTGCTATTCTGGCCTCGATCCTATTCTTTTGGCCTATACCGCTGCTACCTACCCAGATTCTATGGGTTAACCTTGTAACGGATACATTACCTGCCATTGCCCTAGGAGTTGATCCTGGTGATAAAGATGTGATGAAGAAGAAACCAAGGGATCCTAAAGAAGGATTCTTTGCAAAAGGTGCAGGTCTGCAAGCCGTGATCGGTGGTGTACTGATCGGAATATTAACCATATTGGCCTTTTACCTAGGATTGTATGAATATGGATATAACCTCGGCTCAAGTTCCATTTCTGAGGACGCCATGACTTATGCGAGAACGATGGCCTTTGTTGTACTTGCAACGTCACAATTGTTCTATTCATTATCGATGAGAAGCGAAACAAAGAATATATTTCAAGTCGGATTGTTTACAAATAAGTACTTGGTAGGGGCAATAATCATTGGATTACTTCTACAGTTTGCGGTGATTTCGATACCCGTATTTGCTTCAGCATTTAAGGTGCAATTCCTCTCATTCGGGGATTGGTTATTGGTTATTGGATTAGGATTAGTCCCACTCATTGTAAATGAATGCATTAAATTGTTCCGGAGGAGCACCAAACAGTGATGCATCTCTCGTGAAGAATCACAAAAAATACGACACAAAGAAATCGCACTTTAAAATGGCGTACCATCCACCATTTCAAGTGCGATTTCTTGTACATGCAATATATCTCAAAGGACAGCATTGCCGTTTTTACTTGTTTGGAGGGAGTTGCTGATTGAGTTTTTCACTTTTAATTGCCAACTGTTTAGATAATTCAGCTTGTAAAGAATTGCTTTGTTTGATATCTTCCTTTAGTTTACTTATCCGACTCATTTTACTGCTTAAGTCGTGAGCTGAAGTACTTAGTTTCATATCTCTTTCTAATTGATTTATTTTGGAAAGTGCCTTTTCTGCCCTTTTCTTTTCATTATTTTGTTTGGTGTGAATGTCAGCTATTTCTTTATTTAAGTTACTTACAACCGTTTTAGTGAAACTAATAGGCATGTAGACAGCTCCTAATCGTAGTATAGAATCACACCATTTTACTATAAATAGCAGCGATTCACCAATTGAGAAGAACCCGGAAGACCTTTGGGTCATATCCGGGTTGTTCCCATTTCTAGTGTGATTAAGAAGTAAGGATCTATATTACTTAATTGAATAGGGTAATTTGAATGTCCATAATTCCGTACCATTGTCTGTAGATGTACTATCCACGCCGAAATCATTGTCATTGATAATGACAAGCGTGTTGCCATTAATAAGTGAGATCCCCTCGATTTTCTCATAGGGATATTGATACTCAACAGAATCCAGTACAGTTCGTTTAGTTGGGGGGAGGATCCCGTTGATTTTTAGATCAGTGGTTGTCATCTGTTCAAGCGTCTTACCAGCAGTAGAAGCATCGTCATACTTACTGAGGATATTCGTAGCGGTAGAAAGATCGATGGCGTAGATGCGTTTCAATTGTGCTTTGTCACCTGTAAATTTATCACGTTCATCGATGAGCAGTGTGTTCTCATTGATGGCCATCATGTCGGAGATGACGATATCAGCTTGAACTAAATTATTGAATTTCGTAGCATCTTCTAAGACATAGGCATATTCAGCTACGGGTTTAAGTGATGCTAACTCGAATTTGATGATCCGGACTTGGCGTGAGTTATCCATGTCTTTATCGGGGTTACGTAGAGCATTCTGCATCGCCATGAACATGTATTTGCCATCAGGCGTAATGCCGACGGATTCTGCACCACGATTTTGACGTAGCTTATTATACACGGATGGTAGTACTTCCCGTACTGGAACTAGTGGTGTTGATACTTGCTCCGCCCAGCCTTTAGGTACAATACGTTCAATAATCGTACCATCCCGTTGGACATGTACAATGGATGGACCGTACTCATCTGATATCCAGAACGTGTCGTCTTGTGCGTTATAGGCAATACCTTCAATATCGAGACCATATGGATCATAGGATAGTGCTTTCTCTCCTTTAGCGTCATAAGGTGACTCATCACGACCCTTGATATTGGGTAACCCTGTAACATGGGTTGTACCTGTTGTTGGATTGATACCCTTCAATATCAAAGGAATTTGTTCTAGGATCATAATTTTCCCGTCGTTGAGCTGAATTTTATAGATTGTTGGCGTGTAATCAGCTAGTGGAAACGTACGAAGCGTCTTACCATTGACGTCAACTTGCCCATTGGGTCCACGGTCTGCTGTTGAGTAGAATACATTGTCTGGGTCACCTGGTACATGTGTTAATGAGGAGCCAACACCCATTTTGATTCCATCTGCCAAGTCTGGAGCATTTAGCGTATATTTTCCGGTCAATAGAGGTTTGTCTGTCAAAGCAACACTGCCGCGGAACTCGTCCCAATCCACATATTTACCAAGTGTATCGCTGAGTGATCGAATAGGTAAGAATAGACTGCCGTCAATATTGATCGCTGAAGTCGAAGGTTTAACCTCAAGTCCATTATTGGAGTATGTAATCTTCTCTGCTGTTGTTCCAGTTACATTCGCTGCAGATGCCAGATTTGTCCCGAGAGTAAGGGTAAGTGCTGTCGTTGCTGTGATCAGAAGTTTCTTATTCAATTTATTAATCTCCCTTCGAACTGTTATATCATGACTATGTAATATGTTATCAATAGATTGTTAACGCTAAATCATTATAGATGCTTCATTATGTAAAAATTATGGCCGTGATATATTTAATTAAGAGGATAGAAGTGGAAGAGATATAAATCATTGACAAATGTCTCCATGAAGGAAAATAGAACAATGTGTCGAATAAGCTAAAAAGTTCAAATTATCCACCTTCATTAGGAGAAGCGAGACAGACGAAGCCTATAATAGTATTTAATGTAGTATTAAATATGACAATGAATTATAAAAATGCATTGAAGGAAACCATTTTGGGGGAATAATGAATGATTCAAGTAACAGAATCACGTAGTAAACAACTGAATTATACGGGGATTACAGAGGAAGATCTCACTTATTTAAGTGAACAACGAGAACATTTTAAAGCGATTACAAACATCGTCGTCGATCATTTATATGATCATATCTATGAGCAACCTGAACTCGTGGAAATTATCAGTAAGAATAGCACCATAGAGCGATTGAAGGAAATGCAAAGATGGTACTTCATGACGATGGTAGAAGGCCATATCGATATGGAGTTCATCGAGAAAAGGCTAATCATCGGGAAGGTACATTCACGAATTGGGCTCACAACGAATTGGTACTTGGGCACATATATGATCTATTTAGATGTAGCTGTTCAGCACCTTCAGAAGATTGTTCCTGACCAATGGATGAAGGTTACGCTTAGTCTATCTAAGATATTTAACTTTGATTCTCAGTTAGTATTAGAAGCTTATGAAAATGATGAGAAGAAGAAGATTCAAGATCTGTCGGATGAACGAGATGTAACGCTAACGAAGGTGAATAAAGCAGTGCAGGATCTTGTACTGATGATAGTAGAGTTAAGTGGCAGTAGTCAGACCATTGCAGATACGGCAACACATACCGCAGATCTTCAAGACCAAGCATATCATAAAGTAGACTTACTTCGTTCAAGATTGAGAGAAATAACGGCAGTTGGTGATTTATTACAACAAGTATCAGATCAGACTCATTTACTTGGACTGAATGCAGCAATAGAAGCAGCACATGCTGGAGAATTTGGCAGGGGTTTCGGTGTGGTAGCAGATGAAATTCGTAAATTAGCCTCACATTCTAAAGATTCACTTAAGGATATAAAATCCAAAATAAATGAAATCGCTTTCGTCCTTCATGAAGTCATGCAGGATTCGGAAAGAACAACCTTGCTTGCAAGGGAGCAAGCGGCAAGCTCACAAGAATTAACTGCTTTTGTTAATATGATAGAATCGGTTATGGAGCAATTAGAAAATATAAAATAATATACGTATCGTCCACGTTAGGCCAGGAAATACTGATGAAGAAGTTCATATATTTCCATATAAACAGATGCCGTCTTTGAAAAAGGACGGCATTGTTGGTTCTATTTGGATGTTCATGATGAAATAGTGACGATGAATATGGATTTGTTACCATAAGTGCGCTCTTTTGTGGTATCCTTATTTGTTATGACGTAAATGATGATATCCTTGAAGATGCTGTCAAGGGATGTCGAATGTTACGTGATCTAGAATACATGTATTGAAAATTAAGGAGATAAAATGACATTTAATGATTTAAAAATTATACCTGAGATACTTAAGGCTTTAGCTAAAGAGAATTATACTACGCCTACACCCATACAAGAACAATCGATTCCATCTGTATTAGCAGGTAAAGATTTACTTGGTTGCGCGCAGACCGGAACGGGAAAGACGGCTGCTTTTGCAATACCGATTATTCAGCGGTTATGTGAACAACAGATTAAACCGACTACACTACGCCGTATTCGCTCACTAATTCTTACACCAACAAGAGAACTTGCGCTTCAGATTTCAGAGAACATTGATGCGTATAGTCAATTCACAAATTTACGTTGTACGGCTATCGTAGGTGGAGTTTCTCAAAAGGTACAGGAGCGGGCGCTTAATCAAGGTGCGGACATTATTATTGCCACACCGGGCAGACTTATCGATTTAATAAATCAAAAACGTATTGATCTACAATACGTCCAAATATTGGTTCTTGATGAAGCAGATCGTATGTTAGATATGGGCTTCATTCATGATGTGAAGCGAATCATTACGAAGATGCCAAGTAAGAAACAAACCTTGTTCTTCTCAGCAACAATGCCTCCAGAAATAACAAAAATGGTCAAAACGTTGTTAGTGAATCCTGTGAAAGTAGAAATCACTCCGGTATCTTCAACAGTGGATAGAATTACGCAGTCTTTATATATGGTAGACAAAGCCAACAAACAGAAGCAATTGAATCACATCCTACAAGATAAGTCGATTGTTTCAGCATTGGTGTTTACGCGTACGAAACACGGAGCAGATCGAGTTGTCCGTGAATTGGATAAAGTGAAAATTTCTGCTCAGGCTATTCATGGTAACAAATCTCAAAATGCCCGCCAATCGGCATTGAGCAATTTCAAAAGTGGTGTAACACGTGTGTTAGTAGCTACAGATATTGCAGCAAGAGGAATAGATATTGATGAGCTCTCTCATGTGATTAACTTCAACCTTCCTAATATTCCAGAAACTTATGTTCACCGCATCGGTCGTACAGGTAGAGCTGGATTAAGTGGAAGTGCGATCTCATTCTGTGAAGTAGAAGAAATTCCATATCTGAAGGATATAGAGAAATTGATCGGAAAGACGATTCCTCTAGTGGAGGATAATCCCTATCCAATGCTAATTACAACACCACCTGCAAAGGTGTCAGGATCATCATCTAAATCTGGAGGTTCACCTAAATCTGCAGGTTCGTCGAATCGTGGAGGGTCATCGAAAACTTCTGCTACGAAACCTGACAAGTTCAAGTCGAACCCGAAGAAACCTAAGTCCGAATGGTTCAAAAAGGGAAGCAAAACAACGAGATAGTTTATAAATATTAGGTTTGTTTACTTTTAAGAGTCAAGAGCAATAATAGACCTAGATAAGGTATAATAAACACTGAGGCATGACAAATATTGTTTCTAATACGTTGTTAATGATTTCATATAGAAGGGAATTGAATGGTTTGAATAATGAAGAAGTAATGAATGAAGAATTGAATAATGAAGAAATCGTGGAGAATATTCCAACAATAGAAGAGATGAAAAAGGCTGCGAATGGTACATCCAATTGGAGAGCACGGGTTCAAGCGGTTGAAGCTCTAGGTGAGTTGGGCGACCAACAAGCGATCGGTATCCTTTCACGCATTATGGCGAATGACTCTGTCTATAAAGTTCAAGAAGCGGCTTTCCATGCACTTAAAGAATGTGGCGAAGATGTTGAGTTACCACCAAGAAAAACAGGTGAGTTGTTTAAAGGGGTAACTAAAATCTTATTAAGAGTTAAGAAGAGTCTACCTGCAGGTCATACTTTTGAAGAGTTCAAAGAGAAACTTCATAAGATGAGAATTGATATTTATGATACGTACGAAGGTGATAAGGGCGAGGATTTCGACAAATGGCTTGAGAGCGTCTGGTCATATACACCGAAGAAATAGAGAGTTAACGATTAGCACGGAAATATGAAAAGACAGAGGGAGATAACTCACTCTGTTTTTTTTGTTCTTTTTTAAAATATAAGAATTTATAAGTATTTTTGCTTATAAATAGGCTTATATTTCAACGCTAAACGTTTCTTCGCCGCTAAAGGACGGCGAGGCCGTTTATGCTTGTTAATAGAGATAATTTCTCTGCTTAAGTAGGATTCGACAAATACATGTAAGATGTCATTAGGTACTGTCATATTGTGTATTATCTTAAAGGTACTGCATAAACGATATGCAGAAGCTCATTGATCTGATGATACTTGGTTACATATCCCATGGTGTCAAACAAATGTAGTAAATCGGTAAGAGATGTGTAATATTTATTTTCTTCCGTTGGTAAATCTGTATCATGGTTAGCAACCATTAGATCGGTAATGCAGATCCGTCCATGTGGTTTCAAGACTCTGCGCATTTCATGTATCGCTAATATCTTCTGTTGATCTGTTAGATGATGAAAGGCAAAACTAGAGACAATAAAATCAAATTGACCATCCAAATAGGGTATGGCAAGGAAATTTCCGAGTTTAGTCTCCATGTCCGGGAATTTCTTGTTACATTGTTTTAACATTTCCTTCGATTGATCCACGCCAGACATACGCACACCTTGATGCATTAGCTTTCCCGCAAGATTTCCAGTCCCAGTTCCTATATCTAATCCCACTTCATCAGGTATGGGCGAAATCCATCGGAGTGTGAGATTCAAAGCTTCCTCGTAGTCCTTATAGGTTAGAGAGTCATTGATGACAAGCTGGTCGTGGCTACTTGCTAAATAATCATAGTTCCATTGATCCTGCCAACTGTTTCTTTGTTCTCGTAATCTTTTAGAACCATCTGCTAATTCATATATGTCGTCAAGCGGTAGAAATTGTTGGCTTCTCACGATATGGATCATGTGGTCCGTCGTTTCGATGATTTGTTTGATCTCTAGCCATTTCGAGAACATAACGGATCGCTGTAATTCTAAATAATATTGAAGTTCTTCATGATCTTTTCCTTCGATTTCTTCAAGAGCTTTTGCAATGTGCGTAACACTCATGCCTGCTTCTCTTAATGAAATGATGGTTTGCAACCGCCAAATATCCTTCTCATTGAATTCCCTATATTGATTGTTGTCTTGTTTGGTAGGCGCGATTAACCCTTTTTCTTCATAAAAACGTATAGCTCTTGTAGAAATATTGAGTTTGTCCGCAACCTCTTTAATTTTCAACGAAATCACCTTCTCTATCTTTACATTAAACCTTGACGTTAGGTGAAAGTAAATAACTATTCATCGCTCTATCGTATGTTTACGTATCGGATAATAGATTTTCTATAGCATCATGAAGCATATTTCACGCCATTTTATTAAGATTTTGAGAACACTGGTGACTTCAGTTATGAGATGAATTAAAATGGTTTTGTCTTTCTAAATAAGTACATATGTTCTATAATTAAGGTAATATTAACCAAAGGGGGTGCACATGATGAACCATCACAAAGCTTTTAAATTTCGTATCTATCCAACCAAGGAACAAATCACCTTAATTTCATAAAACCTTGGGATGTACTCGATTTGTTTTTAACTTTTTCTTGAGCAAGCAACAGCAAAAAGACGCCTATTGGAATATCTGCGAACTAATGGTTCAAAATGGACAGCTCCCTCAAGATTGTAATCGATGAGGATTTCATTCAGGTCTACCAGGAGTGGAAATCTGGAGAGATCACAGCCGTCGCAGCTATGCAAAGGGTGAATATGAAACATCGTACTTTTTACCGGAGAGTAAAGGAATACGAGACAGGGTTATACAAATGAGCATCGCGGTTAATTTAAAATTTTAGGATTAATTGATATAAAAGATTGGGATATCACCGATCAAGAGAAAACAACATGGCAATTGCAAGGTTAGTCCAGGAGGATATCCTACCGGCTCCAAACCTATTCTGTGCGGTTGTTCCCTGAGAGGTCACTGCACAATTATATATACGCCTATTAGTGGCTAATTCCTTCTAAATACCGTACCAGTTACCACAAATACTTTATAGAAGTCTTTCTAAGCTCCACATTATAGAAAAACAAAGAACTTAACAGAGACGGCAGGAAAATGTTTCCTTATGTCGAAAGAACTTAATAGAAGCCCTTTAAAGTTATTGAGGCAGATTCTCGACCTCTCAGTTTATTATGGGTAATGAACCAAATCAAAAACCTGACATGCTACTGTCACGGTCAATTTTTCTTCAAATATAATTTCTGTAGGTTGCTATTGCACCATTTTTCTGTCTAGAGGAGTGTAACCGACTCAACAATAACTTATATCAATAAAATAAAAAAAAGCCGCAGAAATGCGACTTTTAAAGCATATATGTTCTTGTCATCCGACACAAGCTGAAACTTTTCCTGTTAAAAAATGCTTTTATCAATAATCTCTCAAATTAAACAACAACTTACTTCAATTCTAGCCTACTTTAAGAACGATTATGGCTTACTGACATTCTTAAATATGATTTTCCAATATATCACTTATAAGAAGTATATATTTCAAAATCACCAATCTTATTTCCGTTTTCATCGTAAAGTGGGATTAAGTAAGAACTATCATTCGCTGGATTATTTGTAGCTGCTTCTTCCGGTGTATTAAAATCGTTCAAGTTTCCGTGTCGGCAGGGTCAGTTGCGATATGCAAATCCGAACCGCCAAGGGGTGTCCCTATGACAATGCTCCTATTGAAAGTTTCCATGCCATATTAAAGAAAGAAATGGTCTATCGAACGGTATTTAGTTCATTTGAAGATGCACGAACAAGGCTATTCAAATATATAGAAGGTCGTTATAATCGCAATCGCATTCAATCTGCTATAGGGTATAAAACTCCCCAGCGGATGGGAGATTCATTTCCTGTGCTCACGGAATGATGAACCCCCGCCCGATGTAGAAGCACTGATCCGCAAAAACATTTTGCCGATTCGCCCCATTCGCCCAGGACAACAGAATACGCGCAAAATCCGCTGGAAATCAGCTGTTAGCTTCGTCTACAGAGTAGCATAATTCGGTTCATATGAACATTTTTTTTAAGCGGATATTCCATCCGCTTTGTTTACTGTACGCATTTTTCCTTGCTTGCCCAAAAAAACAAACGGCACAGGTCTTTTTCCCATGCCGTTTTAATTTCCATTTTTATTCCCTGTCTTGTCTTTGACTTAACTTAATGACATTGCCCTAAAGGGCAGCCATCCTATTAATCTAGTCCATTCTGGAATAGATTGGAGGTATAAAATCATATATCCAGTAACAATGGACATTAACTCCAGCTAGAGGAGTATTATTCCGATAATTCGAACTAGATGGAGCTTATATCGTGTGTCAGTGCAGTAACTGAAATATATTATCTGGTTACAAAGTAATTGCAAAAAATATAACGAACTGGCTCATCTTTAACGGTCTTAATTAAATGAATGTTATCAGTATATACACTGCCTGATTTAATGTCGACCAAATTATTATCAGACATGTTTATCAATCCTCTTGTTCCAATAAATGCAGTTTTGGAGTCGCTTACGAAGAAGACAATGTTACCATTTAAGTTCCCCTTTTTTACTGTTTGAGAAGAATAGTTCATTACTTTTACGGATAGTTTATTATTTTTAGTGTTTTTCTGATCTTCAAAGATAGTAACATTTTTTGGGACAAGCTTATCATTAAAGTTATTGTCTAATTGTTGCATTTCATTAATTGCTGTAAAAGTTTCTGAACTCATTATTCTAGGATCTGTTAGATGTACAACATTTAATGTTTTGTTGTAATCAACTTTTATTCCAAACGCTTCGGAAATAAACCGTGCAGGTACCATTATTGTAGAGTTCTTAGATACCACCATCGTATCCAGCTGTTTTTGTTCTCCGTTAACTATTGCTGTTTTCTGTCCAAGTACTAATGATATTGTGTCTTTTTCCATCGATACTATTGCTTTTTTGTCCTTACCAATCCAAGAAATCTTTGCACCCATCACATCACCAATAAGCCTTAATGGAATGAGTGTTCTTCCATTTTCATCTGCATATGGGAGCTGTTGATTTGAATATAAAACATAAGAATTATTCAACTTTAATTTTAGATTAGTATCTTTAACCGTATCGGCACTCACGGAATTAAAGCCAAGTCCTAAAATTATACAAAGTGAAGTACATGTTAAAGAAATAGACCGTAGTAATTTCATTTTTGTATCCTCTTCTCAAATAGATTTTTGTCTGGTGTTTTTTTGATGTGATATATATTATGTTTAATTATACCAGTTAATAATAAGACGTTAAAAATTACAAAATGTTGCATACTTAGTATTATTTATTATTGATAGTATTTTGATGCATTACAGAATTAGGACTGAAATACGTCTACAATTAAATAGTGGGCTACGCCCATTATTGCAGAGGCTGCTGCCATCCAAGTTGTGCATCGTCTGACAAAACGATACACCTTGAATCTACTAACCCTAAATCTGCTTGACTTCAGTCTTGCACTTGCCTTTTTCATCCAAATTCCGAGTTATCTTGCCGATACCATAAGCATTTTTTTCATCATCTATCGATCCCCTTTTATATTGTGCTGGGACACGCACCATAAAAGGAATCCGTCATATTAAATCTATCATGTATTGGTAATTTGTTCTAGTAACCTCACATAATAAACATTGAAAGCTTCGATTCGTTCTATTTCTTTGGAGTACCAAAATAATACCAAAATAATAAATATAGAAATTCAAGCCTTAAATAATAACTGAAAAATTAAATATTAACTATATAAATATTTATATTCAAAAAAGGGTTAATATGTAATTGTTATGATGAGAGAAATCGGCCGATGCTCTACTTTTATAATGCCGGAGTGTGAAATCATTGAAACTAAACTTGCTAAAAGTTCCAGTTGTTATTGCAGCTACTCTATTATCGACTACATTGTATCCAGTATTTGCAGACTCCATATCCACCCCTCCAACAGATAAGTTTGAGAAATACCGGAACGCTATTATTCAAGATGAGATCGAATTAACTCAAAACAATATCAATACTTTTAGTATGAAGAGTGCAGATCTTGAAAATCGTATTGAAACACTTGAAAATGCGGAAATAGTCGAGCTGACCTTTGATACGAGTGGATTGCTGGTTAACGCTGATAGTTCTGAGGATGGAAACGTTGTAAATCGTTTTATTCATGATACCATCACTGAACCTAGTAAACCGGATTTACAACAACCTGAAATCAGTCCGCTCAGTGTAATCCCGAATCCATCCACGGCGCCCGCAGGAGCGAGTACTGGAGCTTTTCATCGAATTCAAACTCCAACGAGCAAAAGCCTAGCAGCCTCATATACAGGTGTAGTTGCCGATTCAATTACCCTACCTACTTATGATGTTACGAAAGCACTCGATACCACCGAGGGCAAAACAACCGAAGCGGCTTACCTGTATACCGGCATTGATCCTGGTATTGCCGAAGTGGGTCTTGAGGTGACGAGACAAACGGTATATGGTATGACGCCAGGCTGGTATCCAGTATTTCATGCTAAAGCAGCTCATGAAGTAGGGAGTGGAAATACAAACGGTCAGGATAATACTAAAGAATATTACTATGATAGTGCACATCGTTACGACAATGGAGCTATTATTAGTAATTACAAAGTGTATTATAAATATGACGAAGCAACATTAAGTGTAAGATTCCTTATTGGTTCGCAAATCTACCAGGTCAACTTTCCAGGAACAACATCAACAGGAAAGTCGGTTAAGCGCCTGACGACGATTGCAATGAATAAAGTTACGAATGATTCTCAAAAGTTCAGAGTTCCTTTTGAAACTGCGGCCGTATGGAATAATATGAGGTTTTTATATAATAACGGAACACAGACCAAGTATCCCAGCGAAATTACAGACTTAGTTACGAATACTTGGAACCACGGTGGTACACTGGATTATGTAAAGTCAGGAAATGTTGAAAACATTAAAATTTATTAGTATTATATTAACAAATGCTAGATAATTCCTATCTAGCATTTTTTCATTGATTATAGAGGAGGTCCATTCATGAAAAAACAAAGCATACTGCTCTTATTATTCACAATCTTGCTGTTCTCAGTTACTTCACAGGTTAGTGCAGCAAACATTTCATCTTACTCAGATAGCTTGTTGGATAATAGCACGCAGACACATCCTGTGAGTTCTACCACGACATTATTCGTAGATAAATTAAATCATCAAATTCAGCTTCTCGAAATAAACACTGGAAAGATCGTATGGAGTAAGAAGTTTCCTGCCATATATGATTGCGAGGTTCTCATGAACCCAACCAAAATTGTGGTCATTACGGAAGAGAGAAATAAACCTCTGAAAATAACATTTTCTGCGGAAGGAACGCAGTTAAGTCAGCAGCTTTTTACTGCGATAAAACTAACCGAGAATCAGAAGCTTCAATGGTCTCCTGCTCTTCTTCAAGTGAAAGAAAGATTAGCCCTTGTCAGTGAAGACCATCTTCTCGTATATCAATTTCCGTGGAAGAAGCCCATTATAAATATATCTATTGCAGTACCAGACGATAAGAAGTATGAAAGCCCAATTGTCCAAGATATTCAATTCCAATCTCCGTACGCAGTAGTCAAAATTAACGGGAGTGGTATTGGTCAGTCGAAGGATTATTATAAAATCATTAACTTGGTAACAAAAAAAGTCGATGTAATCGCGTTAGCCTGGAATGTGAAAAGCAGGTTTGTAGTTGAGGGATCGACATTGGTTGTCAATACTTCAAGTATCATCGGCAGTCCCTTAGGAATCTTAACAAATGAAGAGCAGACAATTTACGCAAGATATGACTTAAAGACAAACCAAGTTACTACGAGTATAAAGCACACTTTTACCATGTCTGATTCCAACTGGTCTTCTAGTTACTTTAATGGTTATCTTCTCATTACGGATTCAGAACAAAATCAACATGCTCTTTTTCAAAAAAATGGTGAACTCGTCGCACAGAGACCTGCAACAGCAACTGATTTAAACAGCAAAATGGTCGGTTACTACAACAAACAAGCATATAACATAGCTTGGACTGATAATAAAATTGTTGAACTATTTGCCGACAAAATAAATTAACTAAACCTTCATCGATTCGACTGTTCGGTCGTCAGAAGTCTGATCTTAATAGAGGTCTATCTCTTACCGGCGATAGACAACCTGACAAAAAAATTCTGATCTGAATCAAATCTCAAACGCTCCAAAGAAAGATCAAAATTACTAGTTTTGTGAACATGTCTGGCTTCCGGATCTCCAGATTCAGCCGAATTGGACTGTGACAGCCGATTAGCATTCCGTGGAACAATCAAAAAAACCGTGTTTGGCTTGTTGGCCATAACACGGTTTTTGGACTTTTTTCGTCCAATTAGACCCCCACCCACCGGGGAGCTACCCCCATAGACCCCTACAATAAGTGCTCCAATAATTTACATAGTATTTTTTTAACTCCAGGGACATATAAAAAGAGCCCCCAAACGCTGGGAGCTGTCGTCCTAATATGGTGAATTATTGTACGTGTCTTTTGCCTCGTCGACGCTCGAAGCAAAAAATCAAGGTAGCCCGAATTCACGAACAAATTGGTAACGCCAGAAAGGACTTCTTGCAACAACACTCAACGGCATTGGTCAAAAACAACGACCTCATTGCTATAGAAGATTTACAAGTATCCAATATGATCAAGAACCATCGGTTAGCCAAAAGTATCGCAGATGTGTCTTGGACTGAGTTCCGTAGACAACTGGAATACAAGGCGAAATGGTATGGCAAACAAATTGTGGCGGTGAGTCCATGGTTTCCGTCTTCGCAATTGTGTTCATGTTGCGGATTTCAGTACAAAGAAGCAAAGAAGCTATCCATTCGGGAATGGGACTGCCCGCAATGCGGAACCCATCAGGAACGAGACCACAATGCCAGCATCAATATTCTTCAAGAAGCGAAAAGACTTCTTTCCGCACTAAAAAGGAAAACCGTAGGGACTACGGGGATAGCCTACTTACCTTACTCCGATAGGAGTATTAGCGTAGGAATCCGGCGACTTTAGTCGTGGGAGGTTGTGCGGGCGGCAGCTCATAATGGATGTTAGACATTCCGTAAGACGAACAGGCTAACACTATGCAGTGATCAGTATGGTAAAGAATATATCTAGGGCGATCCCGTGAGGGACGTGGCGGAGGAGAAGGGAACAACCGAGAGGCTCCTATCTGAAATGTGCAGGTTGAAAGCGAAATGCTGAATGCCGATGCGGCGTGATGAACTGAGGACGCTGCGACTTCTGCGGAGCTCAAAACCTATAAGGTAAGGCAGTCTTGTAGATCACACAAACGAGATATGAGGTTCATCATGTGGAGGGATAGACATGCACATTGTAGCCAATATGAGTGACCCTTCGAGATCTTCTTGCCACCAGTCAATGGACATGAGTATATAAGGGTATCCGAAGTTACCCATGTGCAAGTAGAAGTCAGAGCGTTTTCATAGTAGCGAAGTAGCACTAGGAACATAACCTACTGTGAAGCGAAGGGAAACGTCGTTATCGAAAAGATAAGTCAGAGATAGACATGTCAATTGGCAAGCCTCCGCTGTGAAACACTGCCAAGAAGGTTCTATCTGCGAGGAGACGCTTATAAATGAAATGGCACAATCTATACGGCAAATTGCTTAGCTATCGTAGACTCTATGAAGCGTGGGAAAAGGTGAAATCTAATGGTGGCGTAGGTGGGACAGATGGGGTATCCATTAAAAGTTTTGAGGGAAATATAGAATCAAACTTACAAGAGATTCTCTTAGAGTTAAAAGCCAAGACATACAGACCCCAACCAGTAAAGCGAAGGTACATCCTAAAGAAAAACGGTAAACAACGACCTCTTGGTCTACCAACGATTAAAGATAAAATTGTACAGCAAGCAGTTGTAAACATACTTTCACCGCTGTATGAGACGATCTTTCATCCTGCATCTGTAGGATTTAGACCAGGAAAGGGTGCGTATAATGCTTTTGGACGAATCATCAATTTAATGGAAAATGGATATGTATGGATGCATGATGCCGATGTTAAGGGGTATTTTGATTGTATAGACCATCGACTACTGATGAAAATGTTAAAGGGCAAGGTAGCAGACCGATCTATATTAAACTTAATATGGAAATGGCTGAAAGCGGGAGTTATGGAGGGCGGAATAACAACATTCTCTAAAACAGGAACTCCGCAGGGCGGAGTTATCTCGCCATTACTTGCGAACATTTATCTGAATGAACTCGACTGGAAACTACACAATCATGGCATGCAAATGGTGCGATACGCCGATGATTTTATTGTATTCGCCAAAGATGAAGCCACGATCAAACAAGCTGAAAACATCGTGGTTGAAGGTATTTCTTCCCTAAAACTCACACTATCACCCGATAAGACGCATACCACTCACCTCATGGAGAAAACCGCACCAAATGGAAGGATAATCCCCGAACTTAATTATTTAGGGGTGACCTTCCAAGGCTGGTTTCGTAAAAGAAATGGCGATTGGAGCTATGGTATCAAATGCTCGCCAGAGGCAATGAAAAGCTTCAAACAATCGGTCAAAGAAACCACACCGAAAACCCTTACGCAAAGCTTAGAAGCACTTGTTAAAAATGTGAATCCCATCATAAGAGGAAAAGCAAAGTATTGGGCGCAAGCAGCAAGAGCAGTTAACACGTATCGTGCAATCAGAGGAAACTGTAGATGTTCGATAGCGATACTGGGACAACAAGCCCAAGTTCTAGATGCGTACGTCAGAATAAGATTAAGACGATGTAGACTCCCCGCACGGGGTGGTAGCAAAACCTACAGACGAGCTAAGATGCTGGAATCTATATACACTCAAGAAAAGTTCGTAGGTGCTAGCCTCTGTTATGTGGAAAGAACAGTTCGAGATGCTTATGACGGGAATCCTATGTCAAACAACGAATTTCTAAGTGTTATTCAAGGTCGTAGGGATAAACAAAAGGTACGGAAACAAAACTACAAAACGGATGATCCTGCGTATTGGGATCGAAGAAGGCAAGCAATCGCTAGAGCATAAGAACGTGTTATGAAGTATAAGAGTAAATAACGTAGAGCGGTTTGCGGGAAAACCGCACGAGCCGTTCATTGAGGGGCTGACCTCGTAAGAGGCCGGCCTACTCTATCAAATGACAAAATGCAACGAATACCGTATTGACTTTCTCCTTACGGAAAGGTTTAACCTTCTATGTATCCCATGAAATGAATAGGAGGATTTGCATGAGAACACTTATTAAAGAGGTAACGATTGTATCCATGAAAGATGAAGTAGAAGCACCTTTTGTCGGAGATGTTGTCATAGAGGGAGATATCATTTCAGACATTCAATCCAGTGTTCATATTCAGGCAGATGAGATCATACAGGGAAAAGGTATGGTGGCGATGCCGGGGTTGGTCAATGCCCATCAACATACACCTATGAGCTTACTAAGAGGATTCTCTGATGATCTGAAACTGATGGATTGGTTAGAGAAGAAAATGCTACCCGCAGAAGACCGTATGACCCCTGAGGATATATATTGGGGAGCGAAACTTTCAATGGCTGAAATGATTAAGTCGGGAACGACTGCTTTTGCAGACATGTACATTCATATGAACGAAATTGCTGTAGCTGTAGAGGAAGTGGGCATGCGTGCGTCTTTGACAAGAGGATTGGTGTTCGGTATAGATGTTGGGGGGAGGAGGATGGCGGAAGCACTAGATCTAATTGATCGCTGGTCTGGGAAGGCAGAGGGTAGAATCACAACGATGTTTGGCCCACATTCTCCTTATATGTGTCCACCCGAACATTTGAAAGAAGTCATCCTGCTTGCAGAGCAGAGAAACATACCTATACACATCCACCTAGCAGAGACGATAGAAGAAGTAGTAAAGATTAGGGACAAGTATAATCAAACGCCTACGCAATTTTTGTATGATGTTGGTTTATTTGAAAAAGCACATGTTCTTCTAGCACACAGTGTCCATTTGAATCGGAGGGATATTGGATTGTTAAGGGGAATGCGTGGAGGCGTGTCCCATAATCCTCTAAGTAATTTAAAGCTGGGTTGTGGCATCGCTCCTGTACTTGATCTGATTGCCCAAGGCATCACTGTAGGACTTGGAACAGATGGAGCAGGAAGCGCAACAACATTGGATATGTTTGAAGAGATAAAGGCTGCGTCATGGTTACAAAAATGTGATTATGGTGACCCTTCGTGGCTCCCAGCTAGTCAGATCCTTCGTATGGCAACCCAAGAAAGTGCAAAGTTACTGAACATCGATCAAGAGGTGGGTACACTTGAGGTTGGTAAGAAAGCCGATCTTATTCTAATCGATATGAACAAGCCACATTTACAGCCGATCCATAACGTTAAGTCACTATTAGCCTATAGCGTTAATGGAGCAGATGTGGACACGACGATTGTAAATGGTAAAGTGCTAATGAAACATCGCCAACTCCTTACAATAGATGAGGATGAGCTACTTCAGCAAGTTTCTATGCGTGCAAGACGTATTGTGGAAGGGATATAGTTGGTAATCAATAACTTATATTTCGGCTGTTGCTAATATAAATATAGGTACGGTAGGACCTCGAAATTAGTACTTGATGGTACGAAGGACGAGTCTGGTGAAGTGGAAGATGAGCTTGATGTAAAATAAGTTAAACTTGATGTCTACGGATGACGAACAGTGAATTCCTCAATTAATGTGACTAGTGGAGCCTCTGGGAGATAATTTAGATGTAGCTACTCCAGTTAATGTGACTAATTTACCCTCTGGAATTATTTTAGATGGCATTTTGGACCACCGTTAATTGAAGTAAGACCCGATGAAGCCCTCCCCTCTCGGTAACTGAATCTATTGATGGAAGTCTGAAAGAACCGCAAAGAACCGCCAAAAGGCGGTTCTTTGTTCAAATATAAGAAACAAACATGGCTTTATCGCCATACCCCAAAATTAAGTTGGGTTTTGTACAAAAAAGAATTTTTACAGAAAAAAGATAAGTTTCACTTGAATCAAATTCAAATCGCATATGCATCTAAATCGATTTGTGTAATGATTCTGGATACTCGATTCCTGACTGGGTCTGCCTTATTTCTATATCATAATGTGGCATATATTTCCGCTAGTTACAACTACAATTCAGCACTGGCTTCCGTGCTGCTGTTGTCTCATCTAGACGTCGTACGACCGTGTCGTATGGGGCATTAGTGACGAGTTCTGGTGTTGTTCTTGCTTCTTCCGCGATCTGAATCATCGTATCGATAAAGCTATCGAGCGTTTCTTTACTCTCTGTCTCTGTGGGTTCAATCATGATGCATTCTTCGACATTAAGTGGGAAGTAGATGGTTGGTGGATGGTACCCGAAGTCAAGCAGCCGCTTAGCCACATCGAGCGTCCGTACGCCATACTGCTTAAGACCGCTACCCGACATAACGAACTCATGCTTACAGACGCCGGGATATGGAATCTCGAATTGAGGAGCAAGTCGGTGCATCATGTAATTGGCATTTAGAACCGCGCATTCGGATACGTGCCGTAGACCCTCTGGACCATAAGTTCGAATATACGTATATGCTCGAACGAGAATGCCGAAGTTACCGTAGAATGCCTTCACCCGACCGATCGACTCGGGACGATCATAATCGAAGAAGTATGTTCCATCCTCACGTTGCTCAACGATTGGTTTCGGTAAATACGGAATCAGGATACTTTTCACACCGACAGGTCCGGATCCAGGTCCGCCACCGCCGTGCGGAGTACTCATTGTCTTGTGTAAATTGAGATGAACGACATCAAAGCCCATGTCGCCAGGTCGAGTAATACCCATAATCGCGTTAGAGTTAGCTCCATCGTAATAGAGTAGTCCACCTGCATCATGGATGATCTCTGCAATCTCAACGATCTGCTCTTCGAACAGACCAAGTGTACTAGGGTTGGTGAGCATAAGTGCTGCTGTATCACTACTTACTGCTGCACGTAAGGCATCAAGGTCGACCATTCCCCGTTCATTCGATTTGATGGTGATCGTCTCGAAACCAGCGACTGTCGCACTGGCTGGATTCGTACCGTGCGAGGAGTCAGGAACGATAACCTTGGTACGTTTCTCTCCACGGCTCTCGTGGTATGCACGGATCATCATGAGTCCTGTCCATTCGCCGTGCGCCCCAGCTGCTGGTTGGAGTGTTACTTGATCCATTCCAGTGAGAGCAGCAAGATCGTTCTGAAGAGTGTACAGCAATTCAAGAGCGCCTTGGATGCTCTCTTCTGGCTGATAAGGATGGATCTTGGCAAAGCCAGCGAAACGTGCGGTGTCCTCATTGATCTTCGGATTATACTTCATCGTGCAGGATCCTAGTGGATAGAAGCCGTTGTCGATTCCGAAGTTACGTCGAGATAGTTCTGTATAGTGACGAATCACGTCTACTTCGTATACTTCGGGTAGCTGAGCGGGTGTTTCTCTTAGCATCGCTGCTGGAATATATTCTGAGGGTGCTGATTCTGGAACATCACAGGGTGGAAGCGAGTAAGCCACACGTCCTGGCTTGCTTAATTCGAAGATAAGTGCTTTTTCTGGTTTCATATTCGTAGTCATGCTAATTCCCCCAGTCTGCTTGCGAAGCTATCGATCTCCGTGCGGGTACGTTTCTCAGTGACAGCGACCAACATATGACCTTTGAGTTCTGGATAAGCCATGCCGAGGTCGTAACCACCAAGGATGCCAGACTCTAACAGCTTCAAGTTCAACTCTTTCACGGATGTCCCCTCAGGAAGTTCTATGACAAATTCATTGAAGAAGGGAGATGAGAATGGAAGCTTGATCCCACGCTGATTGTTCATTTCACGGGATGCATAGTGAGCTTTCTGTAGATTCAGATTGGCTGCTTCACGAAGCCCTTCCTTACCCATGGTGGACAAGTAGATGGATGCGCACAGGGCTAGTAATGCTTGATTAGAACAGATGTTAGACGTCGCCTTCTCACGTCGAATATGTTGCTCCCGGGCTTGTAGTGTCAAGACGAACCCACGCTTACCATCCAGGTCAGTCGTCTGTCCGACGATACGGCCTGGCATACGTCGCATAAGCGGTTCAGCCACAGCGAAGAAACCGCAAGTGGGTCCACCAAGCGATTGCGAGATACCGAGTGGTTGCGCATCGCCTACGACAATATCAGCACCGAGCTTGCCTGGCGCTTCGAGTAGACCAAGCGACATCGGATTCGCACTAACAACGAGCAGTCCTTTGACGTCGTGAATAATGGGCTCAATGGCTGCGATATCCTCAATACAGCCAAAGAAATTTGGTGACTGAATGAGCACAGCTGCTGTTTCTCCCGTTACGGCTTCCTTTAATGCACTTAGGTCTGTTACACCATTGGAATAGCCAACCTCAACGACTTCCAGATTTAAGCCATGAGCCATGGTGTTGACCATTTCACGCGCTTCGGGATGAACGGTACGTGAGATGATAAGTTGTTTACGTTTGGTTGCTCCAGTTGCAAGAGCGCCAGCTTCGGATAATGCGGTCACTCCGTCGTACATACTTGCATTGGCAACGGCCATGCCAGTCAGTTCACAGATATAGGATTGGAATTCAAAGATCGCCTGAAGTTCTCCTTGGCTGATCTCTGGTTGATAAGGTGTATAAGCGGTATAAAATTCGGAGCGAGAGATCATATGATTAATAACAACGGGAACATGATGGTCATAAATACCAGCGCCCAGAAAGCTAGTGTAACGGTCAGTATCTGCATTACGTCCAGCCAATGTCTTCATATGTTCAAGCAATGAGAATTCATCAAGTGCAGAAGACATCGGCAGGGTGCCACGATAGCGTATTTCCTCAGGAATGTCGCGGAACAGAGCTTCCGTTGATTCTACACCGATCGTTTCTAACATGTCGGCTTGGTCTTGTTCAGTCATCGGGATGTAGCGGTGTTGGTTGGTCACGTTGTTCACTCCTTAGGAATTCTTTTGTAAAATGGTGTTTTCACAACTTCGGCTTTCAACTGCTTACCACGAATTTCTACCCACACTTCAGTTCCTAGTTCAGTGTAGTTGGCGTCGATTAGTGCGAGTCCAAGGTTACGTTTGAGTGACGGTGATTGCGTTCCGGTTGTCACTTCACCTATACATTTGCCATATGCATATATAGGATAATGCGTACGAGGAATACCACGGTCTATCATCTCAATACCAACCATCTTACGTGTTAACCCATTAGCCTTTTGTTGTACTAACGCTTCGCGGCCAATGAATTCGCCTTTGTTCAACTTGACGAAGAAACCAACACCAGCTTCGAGAGGAGAAATGGTGTTCGATAATTCCTGTCCGTATAGTGGTAGACGGGCTTCAAAACGTAGCGTGTCACGTGCGCCCAGACCAGCTGGGATCAGACCGTGTGGCTCACCCTTAGCCATTAGAGTATTCCATACGTTTGCGGCATGATTGACGGAGACATATATTTCAAAACCATCTTCACCCGTATAACCCGTTCGAGAGACCAACGCCTTGACTCCGCCTATAGATACGTCTTTGGCGAAATGGAAGGAAGCTAATTGATCACAATCATATTCTGTAACCAAAGCCATGATGGCAGCTGCGTTAGGGCCTTGGAGAGCAAGTAGTGCAAGCTCAGAGGATATATTCTCAAGCGTAACGCCTTCGATTAAATGCTCACGCATCCATTCGAAATCTTTGTCAATATTGGAAGCATTCACAACGACAAAGTATTGATTGGCACTGAATCGGTACACGAGTATATCGTCAACTACACCTCCGTCTGGATAACACATGAGTGTATATTGAGCTTGACCGTCGGAGAGTTTGGATACATCGTTGGTTGTTAGTTGTTGCAGGAATGCTTCTGCGAAGGTTCCTGTTACCATGAATTCACCCATGTGGGATACGTCGAACAGCCCTGCTTGTTTACGAACTGCATCGTGTTCTTTTTGAATGCCGGAGAATTGAACGGGAAGATCCCATCCGCCGAAATCTATACAGCGGGCACCAGGATAGTTAACATAGAGTGGGTATAGCGGTGTTCTCTTAAGTTCTGTCATCCTTCATATCTCCTCCTTAGATTTCATATATAGTGGAAACGAAAATAAGAACAGCAGCAAAAAGGGGCGCATCCGTAGCATTGTGCTACAATTACGTTTCCTCTTCGCTCTGTCCTTTGTACCTGAGAGTTACCCCGAACATCGAACTTAAGTCCAAGTTTCCCCTTGGGTGACGTAAGGGACGATATTATCGTTCCATACATTCTCTCCAGAGTTACGTCCGATAAAGGTCCTTTTGCCTGAGAGATTCACCTTTGTTAGGTTTACTCCTTCGGCGCCGCCAAAGACTATTGTAGGCGGTCTCTCCCTATACCATCATCCGCATATTCGGTTGTCATAGTCTACTTATACACGACCAAATAACTGGATGTCAACGATAACTTCATTTGATGCAAATAATTTGTTAGGTATCTTGACATGGGCTTGTATTGTGCATTAATCTAGATATATAAATTTATAGTAAGTGGATGACAATGGTAGGGAGAGACTCGAGCGGATGAGACACTCGCTGGGCACCGAAGGAGCAAGTCAATGGCTAGCCAGCTGATTGATTAATCTCTCAGGTAAAAGAACCGCCATTCGACGCAACTCTGGAGAGAGCGCATAAGCCACCAAAGGGGTAACAGCAGTCTAAGACTGCTTAAACTCTCAGGTACCCAGGACAGAGAACATGGCATTTAGCCAGTTCTCTGTCCTTTTTTGCTGTCTGAACTAGCGTATGCGACTCTTTCTTCTAAAGGATATGCTTAAAGGATGAGTAATAACGCTAGATACTCGCGGATTGATGCAAATCGTACGAAATCAAATCATCTAATTATACCAATGAGAGGTTGTTAACTATGAGCGAAGTTAAAGTTGGATTGGGATATACAGAGGAACATGAGTGGGCAGAAGCTAAAGGGAATGTGGTTCGAATTGGAATTACAGATTTCGCTCAAACTCAGCTAGGTGATATCGTATTCGTAGAATTCCCAGCAGTAGGAACAACGCTTGAAGCAGAAGCAGCCATGGGGACGATTGAGTCCGTCAAAACCGTATCTGATCTCTTCAGTCCGGTTAATGGAACGGTAACGAAGGTGAACGAGGTCCTACTGGATTCCCCTGAACTTGTGAACTCGGATTCATATGGCGAAGGCTGGTTGATTGAGGTTGAAGTGGATGGGGATGCAACAACTGCCATAGCAGGACTGCTGAATGCTGAACAATATGAGAAATTAATTAATTAATTCAGGCTAAAATAGTGAGGAATAAAATGGTGCATATTACGTAATGGATGAGGACGGATCTCTGATGTGTTTGGTAAGGGGAAGGGGAATTTTTTGCTATGCGGTTTAAGAATGTTTTTTCAATTATTGGTCCAGTGATGGTCGGACCATCCAGCTCTCATACCGCAGGTGCGGTGCGCATCGGCCGTGTAGCCCAACAACTATTAGGATGTACGCCTGAACTCGCTATCATTACACTGTATGGTTCTTTTGCAGAGACATACGCTGGGCATGGAACGGACCTAGCTCTTATCGGAGGATTACTCAATTACGATACGGACGATGAGAGAATTCCAGATGCCTTCGTGGAAGCAGAGAAGGTTGGGATGCGATATGAATTTCGCCGGGGCACAATCATGAGTCCTCATCCTAACTTTGCTGAGATTACAGCAAGCGTAAGTGGCCGAGAGATTACAGTAAGCGGCTCCTCCATTGGTGGAGGTAATATTGAGATTCATTCGATGAATGGTTTCGCTGCAGGATGTTCAGGTTATTACCCTACATTGGTCATCACTCATGATGATCATGTAGGTATTCTCGCTTCTATTACTAGTGCGATCAGTGAAGCAGGGTTAAATATTGGATTTATGAACGTAGATCGCAAAGAAAGAAGCGGTGCTGCGATGACGGTACTTGAGTGTGACCGGAGACCTGAGAATACAGTACTCGAATTGGTTTCTCAGATACCTCATATTAGTACAGTATCCGTTATCGATCTGAACTAGAGGAGTCGTTAACATGCGTTTTCGTAGTCTGAAGGATATTTCTGAAATATGCCACAGGGAGTCGCTGACGATTGCCGAGCTTATGATTGCTGAGCAGGCGAAAGAAACCGATGAGACACCCGACAAAATTGTACAACAGATGACAGAATATTATCGAGTCATGAAAGATGCAGTTCGTAAGGGGATTGATACCGAGATTACTTCAAGGAGTGGTCTGGTGGGAGGTGACGGGCGCAAGATGAATGAGTACGCTCAGCGTAACGAGCCTTCCGTGGGAGAATGGTCAGGTAAGGCGATGGCTTACTCATTGTCCGTATCTGAGGTGAATGCTTCAATGGGACGTATCGTAGCGACGCCAACGGCGGGGTCCTGTGGTATCATTCCGGGTGTATTTGTTAGTTCGCAGGAGCGGTTTGGTTGGGATGATGAAGTACTCGTGAATGGTCTCTTCTGCGCCGGAGCGATCGGTTATGTTATTGCGAATAACTCGTTTATCTCCGGGGCAGAAGGAGGGTGTCAAGCAGAGATAGGGTCAGCTATCGGCATGGCGGCAGGTGCGATGGTCGAGTTACGTGGTGGTAGTCCTGAACAGGTGGTTCATGCAGTGGGTCTCGCTTTAAAAAATACGCTGGGTCTAATCTGTGATCCTGTTGCAGGGTTAGTCGAAATACCTTGTATTGTGCGTAACGGTCTTGGAGCTGTGAATGCATTGGCAGCTGCGGACATGGCACTTGCTGGAGTCCAAAGCGTTATTCCTTCGGACGAAGTGATTGGTGTTATGTTAGAGATAGGTACTAATATGCCAAGTGAACATCGCGAAACAGCGCTTGGGGGCCTTGCTCAGACACCAACAGGACGGAAAATAACGGAGCAAATCATGACAGCCAAATCGTCATCTGTTAGATTTCAAGGAGAGTAATTCATGACTGACACTGCGTAGTTTCTAGTAAGCATTCTATTCTATTTAAAATATAAATGATAACTCAAGCGAAAGAATGGCTTGAGTTTTTTTGCGTCTGGAATCCAATGGTTCTATCACTACTAGTTATGGCAATATATTGTCTATAAGTTGGAAAGGGGGCGGGCGATGAGTGACATTGTTGTGAAGATGGAAGGAATCAAGAAGCATTTCGCCGGTGTTCAAGCATTAAAGCAATGTGAGTTCGAATTACGAGCTGGGGAAGTGCATGCCCTTGTCGGTGAGAATGGCGCAGGGAAGTCAACGATGATGAAAGTGTTGACGGGCGTTTATCAGAAAGATGAGGGAAGCATTACTTATAAAGGTAAAGAGGTAGATATCCTGGATACGCGTACAGCTCAGAAATTGGGGTTCAGTATGATTCACCAAGAGTTGAATTTGGCTCCTGATCTGACGGTAGCTCAGAACATCTTTATCGGCAAAGAGCCCCGCAAAGCATTCCGATGGTTTCTAGATGATAAAGAAATGAATCGACAAACGGCCATTTTATTAAAGCAGATGAATTTAGATATTGACCCGACTACGCTCGTATCGAAGCTGACAGTGGCCAAGCAACAGATGGTGGAGATTATTAAAGCTATTTCTTATGACTCTCAGGTAATGATCATGGATGAGCCGACAGCAGCTCTAAGTGATGCAGAGATTGAAGAATTGTTCAAAATGATCCATCATCTTCGTGCAAAAGGAGTTGGAATCGTTTACATTTCCCATCGGATGGCGGAATTGAAGCGGATTACTGATCGCATTACCGTTATGCGCGATGGGTGCTATATAGACACTGTAGCTACGGAAGAGGTCAGTATTGACCGAATTATAGCGATGATGGTAGGTAGGGAGATATATCAGCCTCTGAAACCCGATCTAGTCAATATCATTAGTAGCGAAAGGGTACTTGAGGTACATAATATCAATCGTAAAAATGTACTACACGACGTAAGTTTAACCCTCCATAAAGGAGAGATCCTTGGTGTAGCAGGTCTTATTGGGGCTGGAAGAACGGAGGTTGCCCGGGCGATTTTTGGAGCGGATCCGATGGATTCTGGGGAGGTCTATATCCATGGTCGTAAAGTCAGTATCACGGGTCCTCATCAGGCTGTAAGTCATGGTATTGGATATTTATCTGAGGATCGAAAACACTTTGGTTGTTTACTGGAAAAGGATATCACAATGAATATTGCGCTAGCGACGTTAAGTCGCTTCACAAAGAAGGGTGGATGGATAAATGACAAACGGATGACGGATGTATCCAACAAGGTCATTCAAGAATTGAAAGTAAAGACACCTAGCGTTAAGCAAAAGCTTAAAAATTTGTCAGGTGGGAATCAGCAAAAGGTCATTATCGGCAAATGGTTAACACGGGACTGTGACATTCTTATTTTCGACGAACCGACACGCGGGATTGATGTTGGGTCTAAGAGTGAGATATACAAGCTACTAGAGAGTTTGGCAGCATCAGGGAAGTCGATCATCATGATTAGCTCAGAGCTACCTGAAATTTTAAGGCTAAGCCATCGAATCATCGTCATGTGTGAAGGGAGAATTACAGGAGAGTTGATGAACGATGATAGCGTGACACAAGAACAGGTTATGGCATACGCGACAGACCGATCTAGCAAAGGATGAAGGATGATTTTAGGAAGAGAGGGAGTCAAATGAAGGGAGCAACGGAATCATCTCAGAAACAGCGTATGAAGGTGAACGCAGGAGTACAACAATTTTTGGCCTTCGGGAGTTTGATCTTTCTCATCATTTTTTTCTCTGTAGCATCAAGCAATTTTTTCAATTTCTCTAATATCGTGGGTATATTGCTGTCTACAGCGGTTATCGGTGTGCTGGCGCTTGGCGCCACATTCGTTATTGTTACTGGCGGGATTGATTTATCAGTAGGAACGGTGATGACGCTTAGTGCAGTAATGACTGGTGTATTCATTACGATGTGGGGACTCCCGGTGTGGGTCGGAATTATAGGGGGGCTGATGACAGGTGCTATATGTGGATTTATCTCTGGTTTTGTTATCGCTAGACTAGGGATTCCACCGTTTATCGCTACACTAGCTATGATGATGATTGCGAAAGGACTTGCACTCGTGATCTCGGGTACGAAGCCGATTTATTTTACAGATAACGAAGTGTTCTCGAAAATTTCATTAGGGACAGAATTAGGGGATCTCATTCCAGGGTTCAATATCCCGAACGCCGTGCTTATTTTCTTTCTCGCAGCAATCATCGGCAGTCTATTGTTATCCCGTACCATTGTAGGGAGGTATAACTTTGCGATCGGGAGTAATGAGGAGGCAACACGTCTATCCGGAGTTAACGTTCAGAAATGGAAGATTATTATTTATATGATCGCTGGTTTATTTACGGGTCTTGCAGGTATTCTCATGGCATCCCGTCTTAATTCCGCCCAACCGGCACTAGGTATGGGTTACGAATTAGAGGCTATTGCTGCTGTCGTCATTGGAGGTACATCGCTTAGCGGGGGGAAAGGGACGATCGTCGGTACGGTTATTGGTGCATTAATCATGAGCGTACTCACGAATGGTCTTCGCATCTTGTCCGTGCCGCAGGAGTGGCAGACGATTGTTGTCGGATTCGTTATTCTGCTTGCTGTATATGCGGATATTCTACGTCGGCGTAAATCATAACGTGGAGCGTCATGTAGTTATTATTTTATTAAAAAAGGGGATATGAATATGAAAAAGGGTTGGTTAATAACGGTATTGTCACTTGTATTCGTCATTAGTGCGTGCGGTTCGAATAACAGTAACAATAAGAATGCATCGAAGAACCCAGAGCCTACCAAAGAAGTGGTAGCGTCAACGGATGGAGATAAAATGTACATCCCGATTATATCGAAAGGTTTCCAACATCAATTCTGGCAAGCGGTTAAGGTTGGCGCAGAGAAAGCGGCGAAGGAGCTCAATGTAGAGATTACTTTCGAAGGACCTGAGACAGAAGCACAGGTGGATAAGCAGCTCGAGATGCTCCAAGTTGCCCTAGACAAGAAACCAAGCGCAATCGGATTTGCGGCACTGGATAGCCAAGCATCGATTCCACTTTTGAAAAAAGCACAAGAAGGCGGCATCCCAATTGTTGCATTCGACTCTGGCGTTGAGAGTGATATCCCCGTCTCCACGGTAGCGACGAACAACGGCGTAGCAGCAGGTGTCGCAGCGGATAAAATGGCTGAGCTCATCGGCAGTCAGGGCGAAGTTGCAGTGATCGCGCATGACCAGACGAGTCGCACAGGCATTGATCGTCGGGATGGATTCGTAAATCGCATGAAGGAACAATATCCCAATATCAAAATTGTTGATGTTCAATATGGCGGTGGGGATCATCTGAAATCAACCGACTTAGCTAAAGCCATTATGCAAGCGCATCCAAATTTGAAAGGATTCTTCGGTACAAATGAAGGATCAGCCATCGGTGTTATTAATGCTGTAGCCGAAATGAAAATGCAAGGTAAAATCATCGTTGTCGGCTATGACTCCGGTAAAGCGCAAATCGATGCGGTCAACAATGGGCTCATGGCTGGTGCCGTTTCCCAGAATCCAGTAGGGATCGGTTATGAAACGGTAAAAGCCGCGGTTGCGGCAGCAAAAGGTGAAAAGGTTGAACCAGCCATAGACAGTGGCTTCGTATGGTACGACAAAACAAATATTAATAATGAAGATGTGAAGGCAGTACTTTACGAATAATTGAAGAATGATGGGCTGGCCTATAAGCTTTCCAAAGGAAAGCTACTTCGAAAGCATACACTGTGTCTGGATTTTTACCGCTAAGGGAAATTCCAAAAAAATCAGGACACAACAGCGATTGGAACAACGGTCCGTTCGCGGAGCGCCCTCACGAGTTTGTATCTATTCATCATTTAAGTTTCTCTGTCGTAATTCCGATAAATAAGGTAGGTGGTTTATGAATGGAATATTCAAAATCATGACTAGTAGCTAGGAGGAAATGATATGCAAATTTCTAATTTATCAAACAGTGCAGCTCGGAGCCAACATGTTGGACTAAAGGTATCGGTATCTGGTGAACACACAATGACTCATAAAAAAGAAAAAGAGAATAAAGATTCGTTATTCATCAGTGATCAAGCGCGAAATATTTTCAAAAGTAAAGGGCAGTCGTCAGGTGTTAGCAAGTCCATTGAATTGTTAATGAAACAAAAGGACAATATTATGGATAGTAAAAATAAATTAATCGATAAAACATTGGAAAGTGGTGCCCAATTAGATTCGATTAAGGATCGCTTGAAAGAGATGGATGAACAAATGTCGTTGTTGGACGAACAGATGAGTAAACTGCTATTAGACGAACAACAAAAAGCTTTAGGACTTGATGAGGATAGCAAGAAAAGTGCTGAAGTAGATCGTGAACCGAAAACAGAGCAAGAAGTAGAAGCGGGTAAGCAACAGAACATGCTTCAGTTGGCTGGAAGCATCGACCAAGTAGAACAATTGTCTTCACAAAGAAGTAAAATGGAGGGTGAAGTGAGAGTGCTCAAAAGCGAAATAGCTTTAGATGAGACTCGTTCTTCTCATCCGTCAACGGCTAAGCGTGAGAGAGTACTTGAATTGAATAAGAAGATGGAACAAATCGGGGAACAAATCGGCGAGATTGGACAGTCTATCACAGAGAAATTAAAAAATGAGCTGGATCAACCGGTGGAACGCATAGAAGAAGAGAGTGATTCTTTATTTGTTAATGAAGAAAGTGATGAGAATCAATTAGAGTCAACTGAATCGTAAGGTTAATAAATAGAAGCTACAAGTAGACGTTGGGAAATAATAACCTCAGCGTTTTTTTTTATTTATGTGTAGGATAACATATAAATTTAGTTGCACCTTATGGATAGGCGAATAATACGATGTAACATATGCGTGATATGAGCTGAGAAAGGTGTGGTCATCATGACTGGAAGTATTAAGAATTTTTATGTGGGTGGAAATACGGCCCATGGATTTGTGAGCTTAATGGAATCGTCTTTACAAGGGTTGGAAAGACTCTTTATTCTGGAAGGGACGCCGCGTTCGGGAAAGTCAGATTTGATTCGGACCATAGGGGATCAGTTGGTGTCTGCGGGCTATGATATTTGGAATATGCATTGCGCTTCAGATAATTCAGCACTGGATGGTATGGTAGTTCCTCTGTTAAAAGTCGGAATCATCGTAGGAACAGACAGATATGTCATCGAACCTTTGCTACCAGAAGTTGAAGTTCAATACGTGAACGTAGGAGAAGCTTGTCATCTGGATCAACTGATCACCCAACAGGGTAGCATCAACCAATTGAACGAACAAATATCTCAAACATATCAACATGCGTATGCTGGTTTTGCAGAGGCGCTTCGTATTCATGATGAGTGGGAAGACTTATATATTGCGAACATGGATTTTCAAGAGGCTAATGTGCTGACGACAGAAATGATTCATGTGCTCTATGGTGATCGGAAGCTAGAGAAAGAGAGTAGGGTAGATCATCGATTCTTAGGTGCTGCCACACCACAAGGTGCTAAAGATTGCGTTCCTAATCTAACCGAAGGATTAAAAAGGTACCTTATTAAAGGCAGACCTGGATCCGGTAAATCAACTATGCTCAAAAAAATAGCTGCTGCAGGAACTGAGCGTGGGTATGATGTTGAGATTTACCATTGTGGATTCGATCCTAACAGTCTAGATATGGTTATTGTACGTGATCTCAACTTTGCTATATTTGATAGCACTGCACCACATGAGTATTTCCCTGAGGGTGGCACCGATGAGATTGTGGATATGTATCGTCGTTGTATCCAACCGGATACGGATGAAAAGCTGGCGGAGGCCATTAATCCGATAAAAGAACGCTATGCTGCGCAAATGAAACGATCGATACAGTTCCTTACCGATGCTAAGTCTCTTCAAGATCAATTAGATGAAATCTACGCTCGATCCATTGATTTCTCTCTTATAGATTCTCTGAAGGATGAGATTCTACGGGAAATCATAGACATAGCAGCTGTTTGTGACTAGGTGGGTATCGAATAATTTATAGAGGGTTAGCTACTAATAAATGACTTCTGACATTAGGGAGTCATTTTTTTGTGTTTTTTATATAGGCATAAGTTGACAACAAAAATTGTTATGTGTAAAAATAAGAATTAGCACTCTAGTCCTTAAAGTGCTAATTGGTTTAATGAGCGATATTGATCATAAATTTACAGCAAGTAATTCTAACTAGATGAACATTTTACTTTTTGCATATCGAAGGGAGATTAACTATTCATGGCTAAAAAAGAGTTTAGAGCAGAATCGAAAAGAATGTTGGAGATGATGATTAACTCCATTTATACACAGAAGGAAATATTTTTAAGAGAGCTTGTTTCAAATGCTAGTGATGCTATCGATAAAATGTATTACAAAGCACTAGTTGATGAGTCATTGGTATTTAATAAACAAGATTACTTCATTAAAGTGACAGCAGATAAGGAACATAGAACATTAACGATCACGGATACAGGTATGGGAATGACGCAAGAAGAGCTTGAGAACAACTTGGGTGTTATCGCGAAGAGTGGTTCATTAGCATTCAAGAAAGATAACGAAGCAAAAGATGGTCACAATATTATTGGTCAATTTGGTGTTGGATTCTATTCCGCATTTATGGTGGCGGACGTCGTTACAGTGATCAGTAAAGCGTTGGGTAGCGAAGAAGCATTCAAGTGGGAATCAGAAGGTGCTGAAGGATACACGATTGTACCATGTGAGAAGGATACCGTAGGTACTCAGATTATCCTGACGATCAAAGAGAATACCGAAGATGACCAGTATGATGAGTATCTGGAAGAATATCGTTTGAAGTCTATTATCAAGAAGTACTCTGATTTCATTAGATACCCAATTAAGATGGATGTGAAGGAACAACGTCCAAAAGAAGGTACTGAAGATGAGTTTGAGGAAGTTAGCGCAGAACAAACAGTGAATAGCATGGTTCCGATCTGGCGCAAAAATAAAAATGAGCTTACAGAAGATGATTATAACAATTTCTATGCTGAGAAACGTTATGGGTTCGACAAACCTCTGAAGCATATCCATATTAGTGCGGATGGTGCTGTAGTCTATAATGCGATTCTATTTATCCCAGAGAATACGCCATTTGACTATTATACAAAAGAGTTTGAGAAGGGATTAGAGCTATACTCCAATGGTGTATTGATCATGGACAAGTGTTCTGATTTATTACCGGACTTCTTCAGCTTTGTCAAAGGTATGGTGGATTCTGAAGATCTATCGCTTAACATTTCTCGAGAAATGCTACAACATGATCGCCAATTAACGTTAATCGCGAAAAATATTAAGAATAAGATTAAGAGTCAGCTACAAAGCTTACTGAAGGATGAGCGTGAGAAATATGAGCTATTCTTCAAATCTTTTGGCAGACAGTTGAAATTCGGAGTCTACAATGATTACGGTATGCATAAAGAATTGCTACAAGACTTATTGATGTTCTACTCATCCAAAGATAAGAAATTGGTTACCTTGGATGAATACGTAGCAAGAATGCCTGAAGATCAGAAATACATCTATTATGCTTCTGGCGAATCTATGGAAAGAATTGATAAGCTTCCACAAACAGAGATGGTATCTGATAAGGGATATGAAATTCTGTACTTTACGGATGATATCGATGAATTCGCAATTAAGATGATTATGAATTATAAAGAGAAGGAATTCAGATCCGTATCGAGCGGTGATTTGGGGATCGAGGCTGATGAGAAAGATAAGCCTACGGATGCAGAAGAGAACGAGAATAAGGAACTCTTTGAAGCGATGGCAAGCATCCTTACAGATAAAGTGACGAATGTCAAAGCGTCTAAGAGACTGAAATCTCATCCTGTATGTTTGTCTTCTGAGGGCGAACTAACGATTGAAATGGAAAAAATATTAAAAGGGATGTCCAATGGTCAGGAAGTTAAAGCTGACAAAGTATTGGAAATCAACGTCAATCATGAAGTATATCAATCCTTAAAGGATGCATACGCTAATGATAAAGACAAACTAAGCTTGTATACCAACCTCTTGTACAATCAAGCGTTGTTGATCGAAGGACTACAGGTCATTGACCCTGTACAATTCACGAATGACATTTGTAAAATAATGATCTAATTAAGCAACTTACATCAATGAATTTAGATAAGTTATCAGACAAATACCCTGTTCCTGGCATGAGCCAAAACAGGGTATTTGTCATTGTCTTCTGATATATTTAGAATGGTGAATCTTCACTGACGTTAGATGTCAGTGAAGATCAATTATAGTGAATATAGGTTCACTATATTGAAATATTGGAGGCTATGGAGACACAATGGACCAATGACACACTTACAGAAATGACGGATATGGGTGGAGAGAAATGGACAAATGGTGCATCACTCCGGTTTGTACTTATGCACCAAGCCCATCATAGAGGACAGATGACCGTTCTAATGCGACAAGCTGGGTTGCGTGTACCTGATGTATACGGTCCGACAAGAGAAGATTGGATTGACAAAGGAATGGAACCTTTTAAATAGAGGAACGTTTATTAAAATTGGATTACACCATATAATGGGTATTAATTCATCCATTTCACGAGAGAAGGCAGGTGCCGGTAACGTTATGTCCAAAGCAGATAATATATTATCAATTCTATGGTTGTTGAAATCAGGTCAGCGAAAGACTGCTCAACAGCTTGCGGACGAATTGGAAGTACATATTCGAACAGTATACCGTTGCATCGATTCTCTTTGTGCGAGTGGGGTGCCTATTATTGCGGATTCAGGGCATTATGGTGGATACCGGATATTGGAGAACTTCTCAGAGGCTCCATTAATGTTTGACATGGACGAGCAAAAGGCGCTCATTCACGCATCTACTTTTGCTAGAGAAGCGGGTTATCCATTTGCAGATGCATTGAACCGAGCCATCGATAAATTAAAGTTGTATACCAATGAGGAACAGTTGGCCCATATGGAGCGGCATTCAGACGGGTTGTCTGTCATTCATCCTCCTGTCGATCGGAGCCAACAATCGCTTCTTCAAGAATTAGAGGTAGCTGTTGCCAATGGTCGTACATTAGAAATGCAATACACAAGTGGGAATGAAGCTACTTCATTGGTACGTTGTTGGCTATTGTCATAAACGCCAAGAACCACGGAGCTTTCGTGTAGATCGTGAATTCCAATTAGGCTTAGAATCTTGGCTGACCTATGTCCCGTATTTCCTTCTCTCATATGGGAAGTCAATTACGATAACCGAGCCTGATGTTCTTATCGAGAAGATGGTGAGTGTTACCTCTGAGCTAGGAGATAACTATCGAGATATGGATAAGGAAATGAAGAGGATTTGAATACATCATAAAGGGATCAACAAATGAAAAGGGTGCCGTCTTTGAATAAAAGAACGGCACCCTTTCTGCTTGTGCCGATATATTGCATCCCACGCCACATCTGTGACTCATTCTTTAAAATAGGGCGTAATCCCTCTTGAATAAAGGTTCTCTACTAATTTGAAAAATTCTTCTGACGATAAATCCTTTTGACGTTGGAGCCAAAGACGAAATAAAGAAAGGGCAGTTGTTAAGTAAAACTCAATGAAGTATGGCGTTAAGGAATGGTTTTGCGGAACGTTTAATTCTATTTGACCCAAAGTGATTTCTTTTTTTAAGCGTTTTAAAAAACGGGTACTTCCATAATCACCCAAAATGGCATTAAGAACCAGGAGATGTTCTCTTTTGTCCAGACAATAGAGCGTTTCTTGAACCGTATGCATCGATAGCTCTTTATTCGCCAATTCTTTTTTTATGTCATTTAATAAGTCATTTTCAACAGAGTCTAACAATTCGTAAATGTCAGTAAAGTATTGATAAAAGGTGCTGCGGTTATATCCAGACTTATTCGCAATTTCCTGAACCGAAATTTTCTCAATCGGCTTTTGGCTATATAACTCACAAAAAACTTCTACTAATTTTTGTCTTGTTTTCTCCGTTATTTGGGGTTGTTTTTGCATGTTTTCCTCCTACTGGCGAATAAGAATATCATCCGACAAATCATAAAAAACTGATGGTTGATCAAGGAATGATAAAGATTTACAATCACATCATACAACATGCTGTCGGATGATCAAAAGGAAATGTTAATAAGTAGGGGTGGTATAAATGTCAGCAAAACAAGATAGAATTTTAATTTTTGGTGCAGGTGTCATTGGGAGCATGTACGCCATTAAGCTTATTGAAGCAGGGTTTGACGTTAGCCTGTTTGCACATTCGAATAGATTTAAATCATTAAGAGAAAGTGGCCTGCAATATATAGAAAAAGGTACAGTTAGAGCGATACAAGTGAATGTCATTGATACGCTCGAAAATGACGATGTATACGATTTTATTCTCGTTACTGTTCGTTATGATCGGTCCGAATCAGCGTTGTTAGCGCTACAAGATAATCAAAGCAAAAATATAGTTACGATGATTAGTAATTCAATTGGATTTTCTTCGTGGTTGGATATCGTAGGGGATAGGCTGATACCAGCTTTTCCCGGATTCGGCGGACAGATTAAAGATGGAGTATTGCATGCTCGATTTCTACCAAAGTTTATAGCGGCAACTGCATTTGGAGAAATTAATGGTGTAGTGACAGAACGCATAGAAAACCTCGCAAAATTATTTAAAACAGCGAAGCTTCCCTACGTTATTAAAAAGGATATGCAAGCATATTTAATCACACATGCCGTATCAGACATTGCCATGTTGAGCGTTCTGCATTCTGAGAATAAGATCATTGACCAAAAAACAGCCAGAACCAGAAAGACGGCACGCAAAATAACAGTCACTTTAAAAGCGTATCTAAGGGCCATACAAAAAGCTGGCGTTTCAATTGATCCACCCATGCTTAAAATAGTGCTTAAATTTCCAAACTTATTTTTGGATCTTTTCTTTATGACATGGCTACGCACTAAAATGGTTAGGGATATGAGGTTGCCGGATTATGCGAATAATGCTAACAATGAGATTGTGCAGCTAAGTAATGATTTAATGAAATTCTTAAGTCAAAATGATACCAAATCGGAAATACATGTTCATACAGAACAATGTTGACTGAGATAATTCAGATCCGCAAGAAGTCTATTTCTCAATAATTCATATAAATGATACTATTCCTGGCTCAATAGTCTACACAGAAGATAATGACACAGCCGGGCGTTCGGGTGGAACATTGCAGAGAGTTAATATCGCGCAACATGACACATATATTACTGTTACATTTAGTGGAACTATTTATAAGGATGTTAAGTAGTAGGGCAAAATAAAAAGATCGAGCATTTTGCTCGGTCTTTTATTTCGTCTTAGCATACCTGCTGATAAATTCAAAGTATCTTAATTGTCATGAATTTGTTTTGAAATCTCCAGCAATTTATTAAGATGAGCCGGCTGGATACCACGTTAAAAGACCTTGCTCGCTCTATGGGGCATATCCGGAGCGCAGCTTGTTTTATGTGTATAGAGTTCAGGGCCCCATATTTTATGTGTTTCTCAGCTCGGCCAGATTGGTTCCTATATGGACGCCAACCGTTCCAGACATGTTGTGTCCCGAGGAAATGGTGATGTAGAAAAAGCCCGAAGACCATACGGATGTAGAGAAATAATTGTGTGGTAGTCCATCATCTGGGACCGTGTAATACATCTTTTCCATACCTGACGGGCTGCCTTGGTTAACTGTAAACGTGATAGGAGTAGATCCAGTATTCTTAATGCCCACTTTTACATAACCATATCCTGGTTAAACTTATTAGCTTAATTTTTTTGAAAATATTGTATTTACATAAAATGGGTCGTGTGATAATATGCTTATGTATATACGATCTAAATTTTTAGAACGACTAAATATTCTAGATCAGTATAATTAAAACTAATTCTCTTAGGGGTGATGTTATGGATTCGAATTCAATTCCATTAGTCAATATTTCAGTTGAGCAGTCCAAATTACTGAGTAGCGCTAAGCGTATTCAGATTATTAGTTGTCTTCAGAATACGGCGAAGACAGCCAAACAGGTGGCTGTAGAGTTAGGCCAATCTCCAGGAAGTACGCACTACCATATCATCAAATTATATGAAGGGGGACTTGTGGATCTGGTGGAGACACGTTCGGAGGGTGGAATCATCGAGAAATATTATCTAGCCAAATCGAAATGGTATACCACGAATTCAAAAAGCGGACAATTCAGTGATCCGCTATTGGCAGATGATATCGATGTGTCATCCAGAACAATGCTAAGTCTCCGATTATTTCTTACAACAGCTCAGACGGAGGAATTCAATTCGGAGGTCAAAAAATTGCTAGAAAAGTGGGTTGACATTACTTCGGAAACTGAAGGTGAAGACGTTAAGGAGTTCGCAGTTGGGGTCAAGATTGTGGCCGCGGATTAACGTGTTGAAAAACAAGCAGAATAGGAGGGCTAACCGTGGATATTTTTAAAAACAGAAACTTTTCACTCATGTTTATAGGTAGAATATTAACCAATATAGGGGATAGCTTATACGCTGTCGCAGCCATGTGGCTAGTGTATGATCTGGGCGGTTCTACTTTATATACGGGATTAGCAGGTTTTTTATCGATTATACCCAAGATTATTCAGCTTCTCTCAGGACCGATCATAGATCGTATTCCCATTCGTGGTGTACTTGTGTACAGTCAACTCATTCAAGGTACCTTGTTACTTATTGTGCCTATTGCATCCTATTTCGGGTTCTTATCTGTAGGGTTAGTGTTGATCATTACACCTATACTAACGACGTGTAATACGTGGGTATATCCTGCACAGATGTCGGCTCTCCCTAAGATTTTGGAAAAGAAGCAGTTAACGCAAGGGAACTCCCTTTTTTCAGTAGCTTATCAAGGGATTGATGTCGCCTGTAATGCCGTATCTGGCATCCTTATTGGTGTGCTTGGTGCGGTGTCGTTATATTTATGGAATTCAATAGGGTTCTTTATTGGGGCGTTACTTTTCTCTCAAATCCGTATAAAGAGTGCGGGAGCGAGACCAGAAGCTAGTTCGGAAGGCCATTCAGAGATTAGTTCAGAAGTCGAATCAGAAACGAAGAAGAATTCTTCTGTTAGAAAGAACAATTACTTCTCGGATTTGATGGATGGTATACGATTGCTTGTGAAGACGCCGCTTGCCAAACTATTGTTTGGGATTATCATTATTAATGCTGCCGGAGGAGCGACATTTAGTGTCCTTCCGATGTATAGTGATCACTTGGGTGGGGCTGATATTTATGGCATATTGTTGATGGCACAAGCGCTTGGAAGTCTGCTTGGCGCACTGATCGTACCTTATTTCAGATTCGACCGAATACGGTTAGGACGGATATATTCCTTCGCCTTTATCCTTTCAGGATTAGCTTGGAGTCTGAGCACTTACAGCCCTTGGGTATGGATAACGGTTCTTATCTACGGGTTAGCATGGTTTCCTGGAGGAGCAGTTAACGTAATTATAAACACTGTTGTTCAAAAAGGGGTACCTCCGCAATATTTAGGCCTTATTTTCTCAGCAACTATGGCTTTGAGTGGCATGGCATTACCTCTAGGCAGTCTTATTGGTGGTAGTCTGGGTGTATGGTTAAATAGTTCTACCATTATTTCATTGTGTGGAGTCATAGTCATGTTAGTAGGCGTGTATTGGTCAATAGATAAGAGTTCTCGCAACCTACCTGCACCCGAACATATTCATGAAGGATTTTTCGATTTCTCTCGGGGGAATGATGTAGCCAATCTTCCGAAGGACATGAGAGCTTAATGGTTATGATCTTGTTAACAACTCATTGTAGTAATATTAGAGTAATATGCAACGGCACGTAACCAATCTTCCTGGTTATCCACATCGTATAACAACATAGGATCATCACAATGGACGAAATCCCAACTTCGAACAATATGCAACGCGGCATTGTCGACTAAGTCACCTGGGAACCAGTCAAGTGGATCTTCAGGTCGTACGACAATATAAATATCTGTGATTCCGCTAGATAAGAGAACACGAAGTGCCATACTGCCCAGCGTTATTCCGGGGAATAACGCCAAGGATTGTTTCGCTGTTCCCATTCGGAAACTCTGACCTGCCGCCATATAGATCGCGGGTATCTTCATATGCTCTGATCCCTCCGTCTAGTTGTTCTTTGCCACTTCGTATAGCAATTAACTGTGCCACAATACTAACGGCAATCTCAAAGGGACCTTGAGCTCCGATGCTCAGTCCAATTGGAGCATATACATTGAACGGAATGGGTCTGTTTTCAAATAGTAATGCGATTCGTTTCCTTGACCCAATAATGCCAATATAACGAGGCTTACATGGAAGCGCATATTGTAGCAATAGCTGTTCATGACGGAGATGATGGCTACAAGCCACAATATAATCGGTGGAGGATAACTTGAGTGGTGCCACAATTTCTTCTGGGGTTCCTACCCATAGTTCCGCATGTGGAAATCGCTCAGCACTACATAGTGACGATCTCCAATCCGCAATCACGATACGAAATCCCGCTTGTCTAGCTAGCTCATAGATCGGTTCCGCATCAGCTCCAGCTCCAAATAGGATTAGACGTGGGCATGGAGTCCACAAGGAAGTAAGGGTGTTAGCATTAGAGAATTCGAGCCTATCTTCAGGAAGCGCAGGATACATAGCTTCTTCTGGCTTATAGCTATACACCCAATGGCTGACCCTCCCAGGATCGGTTAACTTGAACAGTGGAACCTTCTTGAAGAATGATCCGCGCTGCATCAAGGGTTCTGACGAAACGTTCCCGTTACGGGCTCTAGAAGCACCTCGATGACACCGCCGCACCCTGTCATTTCACCCCACATCACATCTTCTTCGGGCTCCATATTATAGATGACCAGTTCGGAACAATCTTTCTCAAGAAGGAGAGATACCCGCTGTTGCAGATCTGATTCCAGACATCCGGGACTAATACTTTTATATTTACGACCATCTGACGTGAATAACATGGCGGCACCTACCTTTCGGTAAGCGTGGCCTCTCGTTCGAATGACGGTTGCCAGAACACAGGGCTGCTTCTCATGTTCAAGGACGAGCAACAATTCATGCATATCCATTACGTTACTCTCCCTTCGTGATTTGGTCGTAAGGTCATGTTACAGTCGTTCCAATAAATTACGTAGTGCAATATCAGATTGTTTCAATACATGAGTCTTATCAATCGTTTTCATGATTCGATTCTCCATCACAATCTTTCCGTCAATCATCACGGTATCTACGTCTCCGCGTGTAGCTGCATAGACAACCCGGGAGAACCAATCTGCGTCGAAGGAAGGATAGACGTGGAAATCCTCCAAATCGAGCAGTTGTAGATCAGCCAGTTTACCAACCTCAATACTTCCGATTGTCTTCTCCATTCCAAGCACTTCTGCGCCACCCATCGTCGCCATACGAAGCACCGTTCGTGCATCCATGACCGTCGGACCATGCTTTACCTTTTGCATCAAAGCCGCCAATCGCATCTCCTGAAACATATCCAGATTGTTATTACACGCAGCACCGTCGGCTCCGAGAGCGATAGGAATTCCCTCTCTCATAAGCTCTGGTACCTGGGCAATTCCTGAAGCTAACTTCATATTAGAGCCTGGGCAATGGGTCACCTTCACTCCTCGTTCACGGATGATCTGCTTCTCCTCCTCATCCAACCAAATACTATGTGCTAGAACGAGGTTTGGTCGAGCAAGTCCGATATGATCAAGGTAAACAATATTTCGCATACCTCGCTCTGCCTCAACAATAGAGATTTCCGTCTGATTCTCGGAAGCATGTGTATGAACTAACACACCGTATTCCGCCGATAAGTCTCTTACTCCCATCAAGAGTTCTTCCGTACAAGAGACAACGAACCGTGGACAGAATGCATACTGAATTCGGCCATTTCCTTTTCCATTCCATTTCTGTAGCAAATCTAAGCTTTCTTGGAGAGAATGCTCGGTCTTCTCTTGAAGGGCAAGCGGTACCTCTGTTCCATGATCCATCATCACTTTCCCAGAGATGGCGCGTATTCCACTCTCTAGAATGGCTTGAAAAGCGGATTCTGTATGATGAACCGTCTCCATGTCTAGAATCGTGGTTGTTCCACTTCGGATCAATTCACCAATGCCAAGTAAGGCAGAATAATAAACAGATTCTTCATTATGTGCCGCTTCAAGTGGCCAGATTCGTGTGCGTAACCAATCGATTAATTCCAAATCATCTGCTCTGCCCCGAAACAAGGTCTGACACAGATGAATATGTGTCTGAACAAATCCCGGTAGAAGGACTTTTCCTCCCGCTTCTATAATACGATCAGCCACTTCCGTGATCGGTTGTTCACTAACGTTCACAATGCGATTGTCACGAAAAAGGACATCACCTTGAAACACATCATTCTCTGCATTTAATGCTGATCAGTTGTAGTATTTATGGTGATTAGTTACTAGTATTAACGGGGCCGGGCTAGTATTAACGGCGATTGATTGCTAGATTAACGGTTATTGGACCAGTGTTAACGGTTATTGGGCTAGTATTAATGGTGATCAGGATAGTGTTAATATAGACACGACCTCGAATTAGTACTTGATGATACGAAGGACGAGTTTGTTGTAGTGAAAGGTGAACTTGAGGCAATATAAGGTGGACCTGATGGATATGGATTACAAATAACTGGAAATATTCCTGTTAATTTGCTCATTGTATGCTTGGCAGATAACTTAGATGGTATTTCTCCATCTAAAAGGGTCTTTACTAGGAAATTCATGGTTAATGGATTGAATTAAATGGATATTTTCCTGTTAAAAAGGGAAACAATGGGCTTTACCAGCCCTGATGAGACCTCTGTTAACTGAACTCAAGTTGAAACGGGTGCCGTCTTCTGAAAAAGTATGGAACTCCCGTTTCTACTTGCGTGTTATGATAATATAAATAGCAAGAATTAAAATAAGAATAGATTGAGGTAGTTAAATCAAATGGATAACCAGTCTGCCCAACAGTTATGGGAACGATATGTGACATTAAATCCTAATGCTTCAGACAAGTATGAAGCATGGAGATTTGGATATACGAAAGAATTAGCGGATCGGCTATCGGATTTAGTTCTATCAGGGACTAAAACAGCGACAGCTTCGAATTATGCGCTCTATGAAATAGAGAATGAGCCTCTACCATTCGTAGGAAAATACAATATTGTCCTTGATGGGGATGACATAGCGAAATCCATTGTCGTTACGACATCGGTGGAAGTCATTCCTTTTGATGAAGTGAGTGCAGAACATGCTTTCCTCGAAGGTGAGGGAGATCGTTCATTGGCTTACTGGCGTGAAGTTCATGAAGCGTTTTTCACGGAAGAAATTCAGAAGTATCAAGGTAGATTTGATCCGAAAATGCTTGTCGTATGTGAACGATTCGAATTAGTGTATCGGTCTGATCTATCGTGAGAATCAATAAATATATGAGTGAGACAGGGTATTGCTCAAGACGGGAAACGGATAGATTAATTGGTTCCGGTAGAATTACGATAAATGGTGTGACATGTGAGCCAGGAGACGAAGTAGTTGCGGGTGATACGGTACTTATTGATGGGCAGCCTATACCTAGTAGAGATGAACCCGTATACATCGCATTAAATAAGCCAATAGGAATTACTTGTACTGCGGCGCCACATGTTAAAGATAACATTATTGAATTCGTGAATCATCCTTCTCGGATATTCGCTATTGGCAGATTAGATAAAGCATCCGAGGGATTAATTTTGCTTACGAACGACGGCGATATTGTCAATAAAATGATGCGTTCAGAGAATGACCATGAGAAAGAATATGTCGTGAATGTAGATAAGCCCCTGACAGAACAATTTATCGAGGAAATGTCTAAGGGTGTAGTTATTCTTGATCATGTGAGAACAAAACCGTGTGACGTATTTCAGATAAATGAGCAGGAATTTCGAATCATTCTAACCCAGGGTCTCAACCTTCAGATTCGTAGAATGTGCAAAGCTCTTGGTTATAGAGTATTAAGACTTGAACGGATTAGGATTATGAACATTTCAATCGAGGGTATAGAGCAAGGGCAGTGGAGAGATCTAACGGAGGAAGAATTACAGAAACTACACGAGCGGTTGAATGGAGTATAGTAGTTAAGTGGTGGATCATCTATAACAATTTAAAAGGGGTGTCCTTATTAAAAAGACTAGGGACACCCGATTTTTTTGTGTATGCAATTATATGATCCTTAGTCTTAATGATTATTAAATAATTCAGTTAATAGCTGTAAAATTCATAAGCTTTTCCACCAGAAATAGCAAACGGCAAGACTTCCTACCTCATGTAGGAAGTCTTACCGTTTAAGTTGTGAATGGTTAGTCTACTTCATTGTTATCGAGATCTTATCGTCCTTTTGAATCCAATCAACGGTTGCTCCAAGCGTTTCGCTAATGAAACGAAGCGGGAGGTAAGAAGTTCCATTTACGCTGAAAGGAGTATTTTGAAGTGTCATAACTTTGTTATTAACCGTTACAACGCCTGATTTGTAATTGATACTTATTGTAAGAGGCGGCATCCCCGCGTCAGATCGTTTAATGGTTACGATTTTAGTCAGGTTATCAAATGTAATCGTAGCCCCTAGTTTTTCAAATACGGAACGAAGCGGAATGAAGGCTTGAGAATTCTGAATCATGACACCATTATTCAAAGCTACCGATGTACCATTTAAATGAACTGAAATTGGTTTTTGCATGGGAACAGCAGTGCTATGCATAAATTCATAGTCTCCGTATCCTAACTGTGCGTCCTTATTGACACCCCAACCCCAAAGCGTTTTATCGCTTTTTTGCATGATGACAGAGCGGTAGCCTTGCTTGATTAGATCAACGCCAGATGTAAGTAACGTAAATTTCGCATTTCCAGATAATGATGTACCTTCGATAGACGTTTCATAGACATTACCCGATTGGGTAAGCACGACTAGGGAGCGTTCCACGACGAAAGCATCTTTGACATTTTTTACATTGGTTAATAAGACAGGAACCTTCTCCTCATGATATGTTGTTCCATCAGACCAGCCAGTTATCGTTGCTCCCCAGAACCACAGACGGGATTGGTCATCAATAGCTAGATTAGTGTTACCATTGGATTTGAACGCTTTAATGTTGCGTAATCCACTTATGATGGCAGGGGTTGTGTCGACGGAAGTTACCTCTCCGCTAATTTCATTCGGCCATGTCCAGATGGTCCCGTCCTTCTTTAGTGCGAAGTTTTTGTCAATGGCGGTAATATCGTTTAAAGAGGGTAGGGGTTCGAAAGATTGTAATGATTCATTACCTTTCCAGACAGTACCGTCCTTCTTCAGAAATATCAAACACCATTCTCCGCCGTGCTGGTTGTACTCATAGTAACTACTTATGCTAGTTACATTATCTATTCCCGTTAGCTGAACAAATTGGGTAGGATCCAGATTATCAGCTGTATGGACTGCAGTGTAGACTTTCCCATTGGGGTCCAAGGCCAATAACTCATTCCAGATGGAATAATAAATGGTGCTAATATTACTACTTAAGCCCTTAACTTCATGTATTGAAGTACTAGATAACGATTGATTTCTTTCAAAAGTCCAGATGGATCCATCTTTCTTCATAACAAAATCATTGCCAAGAGAAGTCTCTACATCTGTTATCCCGTGAACCTGCGTAGGAGCAGATTGATCTCCACCCCATACCCAATAGGTGCCATCGTTTTTAACGAGTGAAGTAGGTTCGAAGGATCGAATGTTGGAAGTTGTGTCTGCTGCAGCTGCAGAGACAGGTAGGCTCGATGATAGTAAAGTAAGACCTACGATGAAGCTAAGGAAAACATGCCATTTTTTCATTTCATACTCCTCATTTCTTATGTTCGTCTAATCTTCCCCTAATGAATGGGTACTAGAAGATTAAACGTATGAACCTGGGAAAATGTTGCCAACTACCAAATTTTATGAAAAATAAAAGGGCTGTCTATCATCTAATTAAATGATAAGTAGCCCTATAGCAAAGTAGAAGTTGCTACTTGATTCTACACTTCGATATGTTCTTCGAACCAGCGCACAATATGTGTCAGACGATTCACACGAAGATGTGGATGTCCTGATCGAGAGAGGTTATGGTCTGATCCAGGGAAACGAATAAATTGCGCTTCTTTACCCAGTGCGATGCTCAGAACCATCTAATGCGAACTGACCAATACTCACATTACCATCCTTACTAATTGGATATTTACGGATTGTCCATCAAGGACTAAACGTTGGCGCAGTTCCAGCACTAGAACGCATATCACTGACACAGCTATGTCCAAGTTGAACATCTAACTCATCATGGATGATTCGAGAGACTCCACCATCTATTGGGAAGAGGTAGATTCGAGTAAGGGTAGCGAATCCACAAGACAGATCATCCGCTAAAGCTAGAATAGATTGTCCATCAGGTGTATAGGTTATTGCGCCAATCGTTAATTTCCCGGTAGATAATTGACGACGATGATCCCCGTTACGGTTAACTACAAATAAGTCGTTAGTTAATAATAGATCAGGATCGGGATAATCGTCAGCATGAGGGGTCGCAGTGTAAGTTACATATTCACCGTTGGGAAACCATGCGAAGGCTGAAACATCGAATTCGCCAGAAGTAATCTGTACGGATTTCTTAGTGTTCAGTGAGAAGACAGATAGATGAGGTCTTCGCCCATCGCACAAGCCACCACCATCTGCTTTATATTTCATACGGTCGATAACTACTGCCTCTCAGGGAGCGGAGATTTCTCGGATTGATCTTGTGTAGCCTTTAAGTCTTTTTCGTTAGATACGGTGGCTTTAATTAATAGAGATTGCCCATCGGGTGACCATTTGAATGAACCAATACCATGTTTGAAATCTGTGATTGAAGAGGTTTCACCACCATGTGCAGGTATAATCCACACTTGACGGTGATCACCTTTTTTACGAAGGAACGCGAGTTTAGATCCATCGGGTGACCAGGCAGGACTTGAATCTTCTTCGCCTGTAGTGAATGGAATATTAGTTCCATCTGGATGAATTGCACGAATATGTGAGCGATAACCATCATGTTTCTCAGCAACGGATTTAAGGATATAGGCAATGGTACCGTCGGAAGAAGAAATAACGGGATCACTTACCCAATGCATGCGATGTAAATCTTCAGCTGTTAATGTTCTTTTGCTGCTTAATGTAAAACCTCCTATGAATAAATAAATGAATACCTAATTATCCCAAAGTGAAGAAGAAAAATCTATTCAATACGGCTTGGATTTAAGATAAATGGTTATTTTATCATGGGAATATAAAGTGAGGGGTCAGATAATGCTATAATGAATATTCCCGCCACGTACCAACGCTGTCGCTTTGGCTGAAGTGGGGGTTTCTGATGTATCATCCAACTTATTTCAGGATGCTTAACATCAGTGGAGTTGACACGTTGATGGTCTGGTTACCATCCAACCCCTCTATCCCATTCGCTCCTTTGGCGGATACGTTTGGGAATACGCATAATATTGGCTGCGCCATTTACATCGGCATGTACTAAGCCCTTACAATTCTTATACAGACCGCGATACATCCGTTTGCCTGAGAAGGTCCATGTCCCCTTTTCGCCATAACTCGGCAATGGGTCTAGATCTTGGAAGCTAGCTTTCGAGGTATACGCCTCTTCGGTCAGGATAACGACTATTCCCTGTTCTTCTGCCTTATACTTGATCATCTTGATGAGCATCTGATGGGGAATATGACTGAAGGACTGATTGTTTCGTCGTCCGATCCCGGGCGCTTGCTTCCATCCGTCGTTATGTCCGATGACGATCGTACCGATGTTATGCTCCACTGCCAACGTAACGATATGATGACTTACCTTGTGGAAGATGTCTTTGATCCTACGGTGGCGCTTCAAATGGAGTCGTTCTAATCGTCTGGACGTGTACGCTCCTTCGCGTAGTTCCTTGCCCTGACGAAGAATGCGGGTATAGTGCGCCTTCATCTTGTTGTAATACTGATTGATCGCTTTAACGATCTTGCCCTTCACGATGAGCGGTTTCACTCCGGTGGTCGTGACGATGGTTGCAAGATTATCGACGCCAAGATCAATGGCCAGCACGTGTTCTTGTACCGCTTCCTTCTTTTCCATAGGATAAGCGAAGATCATTTCAACCACGTATTGTCCATGGCTTGGGACGACACGCACTTGCATCAGTTGTCCGTCAGTACAGCCCAGTTTGCCGATGTTCAGTTGTAGCTTGGTCTTTGGAAACTTGAGACATTTTCGTTCCTTGATCACACAATCTTGATTGGAGAAAATGACTTCCTTCACTCTGTTCCGAGCGTACCCTGGAATATGGGGCTTGCCGTTGTACTTCTCAGGATGCTGGCGGTAGTCCTTGATACTGGCAAAGAAGGCATTCCAATTGTGGAACACCACCTTCATGATTCCCTGACTGCACTGCGTTGGGAGCGCCCGATAATCGATTTGATTCATCACTTTGAACAACGCGTCCAAGAAGTTATAATGAACAAAGGGACTCTCTTGCGTGGGTGGCTTGAATGGATGGGAACGGTTCTTATCTCTTCGTCGTTCGTTCATGACGTCGATATGGGACGCCAGCGTGTCCAGAACTTCCTGTTGCAACGGCTGAAGAGGCTCATTCTTTCCATAAGCAGTAACGATCTGTCGGATGTAAAAGTTGGTCGTGTTATACAGATTCTTGGCATCCCGACATGCTTGATCGAGGTACGCAAACAAGCGATGACCTGGTTTAATCCACACTTGATGGGTTCTGTACATTGACTTTGAATCTGACAAATCTTCACCCCCTTACAGCCACACAATGCGAATGTATGTTCTGCTTCTATTATACCTCTTAAGATATAAGAAGGGAAGAACATCTTGTGGGATTATTCAGGAGGTCGCCGATTCACCTCACCACTTATAGAAGTGGTAGTCCTCTCGGCGAAAAATAATAGAATGAACTAAAGACGAATGCTCATATTCATGATATATTCTAGAAATTATAGAGTAAGGGAGTACACACTTTGGTTCAATCGATGTCGATAGTGAAAGAAGTAACTCAACATACAGAAATAATGGAGTGATGATATGAGTAAAGCTAAAGGTGGAACAGGTAGAGGAACGGGTAGTAAAGGTTGGACTCGTTGGAACAAGACGGATAAGACCAAAATAGTCAAAAAGAATTATGGTGCGATTCGGGCAGCAGCTAAAGAAGCGGAGAACGCTAGAGCGAATAAAGGCAATGCTTCTGTTAAAAAGAAGGACCCAACCGATTAAATTTAATCCAATTGATGGTTGAAATGTAAAATCCCCATTGAAGAGTGAAATCTTTAATGGGGATTTTTTGTGCTGAATCATGCGGGTAATCGTTGATTCAAGAAATTCTATTCTCGTAAATGGTTTCCTTTAATAATGGGTAACAATTCCTTTACTCAGGAGTTACAATCTATCAATTAACGATTCGTATATCTATGATATGCTTACTAGACAAATCTATTAAAGATAGGAGTTATACTATTGTTTTTAAAAAGAATTTCATTAATGTTGTTATGTCTGTTACTTGTTGGTTTATGTACGGTGAACACCGCTCAGGCTACATCGTCTGCACCTATATTAAGGCTTAGTATTAATGATGAAGTAAGTCAAATTGATTCGGTATCTAAGAATAATACATTTTATGTTCCTTTAAGAGAGTTGTCAGAGGCATTACATTTAGAGATGTCGGGTACAGTACATATTCTGACGGTTAAGGGTACACAAGGATGGATTACGATATACAAAGAAGAGAATAAAGCTATGATGTCGGATGGAAGTAAGGTGACCGTACATCCGTTCAACCGAAATGGTAAGCTAATGATCCCGGTGCGAATAGTATCCAGTTATTTCGGATATAGTATCGCGTATGATTCACATAACAATTTACTTAGAATAAAAGATGGTACAGCTAAACTTAGTGATGCAGAGTTTGTTGCGAAGTTCTCAGCCAACTTGAAGCCAAAGGCCACAGTTACCCCAACACCAAAGCGTGCATCATCTACAGGGAAAGTTGTTTATTTAACCTTTGATGACGGGCCTAGTGCGAGCACAGGAGAGTTGCTTAATATTCTTGGCAAAAATGGAGCTAAAGCAACGTTCTTTATGTTAGGAAACAATGTGCAGAAGTATCCAAGTGCCGTCAAACGGATCTCTTCCGAAGGCCATGCCATAGGATTACATGGTGTTACGCATGTGCAGGATAAGTTCTATAAATCTCCCGCAACCGCGCTGGCTGAGATGGACAAAGATAATCAGTATATTAATAAAATTACAGGTGTCAGTTCTACACTGATTCGTCCACCCTATGGCAGTAAACCATATTTCACGCAGTCCTACAGAGATAAGGTCCTTAATCAAGGTTATCATTTATGGGACTGGAACGTAGATTCTATGGATTGGAAATATAAAGAGGATACGGATTCTACTTATAAAACTGTTATGAATCAGATTCATACGTTGCAGAAGCAGAAGACGACACCGATTATTCTCATGCATGATCAAAAGACAACCTTAAAGGTCCTTCCATTGATTATTTCTTCTCTTAAAAAGGAAGGATATTCATTCAAGACCATTACGAAAGATATGAGTCCCGTTAACTTTTGGGGAGATAAACGTTAATAAGAACACAACTTGAGCTATTATGCTTGAGTTGTATTTTTTTTAAAACGGCAATGTTGTTTCTACTTATAGAGAAGATGATGCACTGGGTCATAACTATGCGCAATGTGCTTGCGGAACTTGACTCTAGGAAGTATAATGTTTTCTTCTTAAGTAAAATTGTGGGGTGTATGTGTGCAACAAGCGATTGGTATGAGAAATATCAAAACAGCAATATCTATATTAGTGTGTCTGATTATTGCGAATGTATTAAACTTGGAATATCCGTTCTATGCTGCTATTGCGACTGTGATCTCAATGGAGAATTCGGTAACGAACTCTTTCACAGCGGGAAAGAATCGCGTGATGGGTACATTTGTAGGTGCGGGGGTAGGGTTAGCTTTTGCCTCCATTCAGCCTGGAAATGTATGGTTATGTGCACTTGGAATCATTGTCGTGATCTATCTATGTAATCTGTTGAAGTGGAACAAGTCTGTTTCTATTGGGGGTATCGTATTTCTAGCTATCATGTTAAATTTACAAGGAGCTTCTCCATTTCAGTATAGTCTTAATCGGATTACGGATACGCTGATTGGTGTGGGAGTAGCAGTGCTGGTGAATTACTTGGTATTCCCTCCAAAGTATGAGGCTAACATTCATAAAGCACGTCGATTGTTATCGAAAGAAATGGCCTATATATTGGACCAATTAATCTCGAAGGAAGAATTTAATCGGACGAAGTTAAGAGCCCAGTTGAAGACACTTGAGAGATATCTTGATATCTCGAAGGAAGAATTTCATCTAATGAAAGATGGGGATGATTCATTGGAGAATATTATAGAAGAATACGAATCCTATAAATTAATCTATGAACATCTGAAGATGATTCAGAAGTTAGAGGGAGATCATGATCTAAGTTTACATAATATGATTAGATTAGGGAATCAGAACTGTGACTTAAATGGTAAGGAAGAAGAAGTGCAACAGCTGGATCCGCTATTTATTATTTATAATTATCATATCGATCGTATTCTCAATGAATTAGAGAGTATGGGGCTACCGCTTCCTTTTGGTGCAAAGAAAAAAACGCTAGAACGTGAGTAAGATGAATGAAGAATCAGATATATATTTAAGGGGTGATTGTCATGGCAAAAGGGTTATTTTCTCAAGGCGTTACAGTGTTGTTATCACAATCCGTCTCCATTCAACAGATTAAGGAAGTGCTAGAACAGAAGTTCCAAATCACGAATGTGAATGAGACATCAGAGAATTGGGAGTTCGGCGGGCCGAGTTGTATGATCTCATATCGTCCAGAAGTGAATGGCAACATCACGGTAGACATCATGGATCGCCCATGGCCTGACCATATGGGAGACCCTAAAGAAGAGACGAAGTTATTCGGAGCTTGGTCGATGGGCCATTTCGGGCCGCATACTTATCCTGGCAATCTGGATCGGGCATCACTACAGGCTTGGGAATATCCTGATGCGAAATTAGCTATGGATTCCCATGTTGCCTGCATTCGTATTCGTACAACGTATGTTGCGGGACATGTGCATGAGGAGGCACCTATTTTACCTGAAGATTATGAAGCATTCCCCGAGTTATTACAGGTAACATCTGTTGCAAGGGAATTACTTCGTCTTCCAGAAGCAATCTGCTATTTCAATCCAGGTGGGGAAAGTTTGGCTTCCGATGCGTTGATCGATGAGCTATTGGAAAGATATGAGCAGACGAATCTTGCACCGCTTGAGTTGTGGTCCAACGTCCGTATGTTTAATTTACCACAAGAGGATTGGTTAGTGATGGATACCGTGGGGATGCAGCAATTAGATGTACAGGATCAAGAAATCGTATTTAACCGGAACCTTTATGATCCTAATGAAGCTGCTGATTTCATTCGTAACATTACCAATTATGTGATGCAGCAGGGCCCAGTTATCCAAGATGGCGATACCATTGATGGTATCGGAGGCGTGAACTGGCAGGCTACTCTATGTGCGGAAGGGCTGGCTCAGCCGCCTAGAGAAGTGCTTCGTTGGTTGGCATTAGATGATATAGAGAGACCTGAAGGGCTATTGTAGTACTAGATTAGATGAGGCCACTGAAAAAAATATTAAATTAAATCAATTTCAAATTAATAAAGGCTATTCCATTCAGAATCGAATGGAATAGCCTTTATTAAAGTAGCGGTGGACCTTGCTGCGAAAGGGCATCATGTGCGTATAGTTGATCCAATGGACGTAATTATGGGTCACGCTCATGTGATTAAAGTTAGTGAGAATGGCTTGATTAGAGGAGCAACCGATCCGAGATGCGATGGTGCAGCTATTGGATGGTGAATAGAAGTGGATTTCTTGATATTCTAGAGCTTCCATTATTATGATGTATGAAATTGTGCCAGATTACTCAACCTAAGCAAGTCGGTTTTTTCGTCCAAATTAGTAGAGGGGGCATTAATAATGGAGAATCAAAGTCAGTATAATCAAATGAATAATCAATCCACAGGCATGCAGAATACGAATCGTGGAGGGCATGAACTGTTAGATATGCACGAAGTATTATCTTGTACGATCGGTGTTCTAGATCAATTCATAATCTACAAATCCTTTGTTAAGGATAACGAACTTATGACTATTATGAATCGTCAATACAATTTCATTCTTTCTCAATACAATCTAACGGTAGAATGTTACACAACAGGGCAGAAACCAAGTCAGGATACGACCATGTATACGATGCCACAAGCGGCCAACCAAATAAATTATGGACTCACGCCAAGTCAGCCGAAAAAACCAATTCAATCTGTAAATGAGATTAAAGATGCTCAGATTAGCGGCTTCATGCTTGGCGAGCTTAAATCCACGGCTTCACATATGACGATTGCAGCGTTGGAAGTAACCAATCCTGTAGTGCGTCGAGTTGTCGCTGCCCAGATCGAGAACTATATCGAAATGGCCTATGAAATATTCCTATATCAGAACAAACATGGGTACTATCAAGTACCACAGTTGGATCAAGCAGATGCTCAAGCCATGCTGCGTGCCTATGCTCCAGCGACTGGTCAACCTCAAATTCCTATGCAATAGGAGTGATCATCGAACTTAGAAGTATAGACAATATAAAAATGTAAAGTGGTATGATGATAAGCGACCAGATGTGTTGGGGCGCTTATTTTTTTTGTGAAACGGTAGAAAATACCACTAAAATTTGGTAAAATTTAAATGGGACACGCTTTCTGTAAGTTCTTATTACAGAGGGAATTCAATATATTACAAAGTGTATGTCAGCTAGGTATCAAGTTAATACGTTTTAACACCCAAAAGTTAAAGCGCTTAAACTTTATGGTGGTGCCTAGCTGGAAACATTATAAGAAGGGAGGATGAGAGGGAAACAGGGCAGGAAGGTAAACCATTATAAGACAATAAAGGAGATGCAAATGAAGATACATTGGGGAAGAAAAACAAAGCGATTTCTTTCATTATTTCTGGCAGTTACGGTGTTCATTTCATTACAATTCAACGGATTAACTTCCGCTGAGAGTAGTGTGGCTTCGACTAAACTTGCTGAATGGATTTTTGCGAATTCAGGACAAAATGGGTCATTTCCAGCAACGGGTGGAACATTTAAAAGCTCATCCAAGTTTGAGAATGTAGGTGGGTATTACGAAGATTATGATAGTAGCCAGAAAGCAATTAGTTATCAAGGCTGGAATAGTGGCAACGGTACGAAATACTGGCTAGCGACTGTATCTACTAAAGGTTATGACAACATCACTTTATCCTCACAGCAGAATTCTTCGGGTACCGGTCCACGTGATTTCAAAGTGCAGTACAGTACAGATAAGACCACATGGTCTGATATACCGAACACGACTTTAAAAATGGTTGTCTCTAGTTTCTCATGTGCAAATAATACGTGTAAATTGGTAAATGTACCTCTTCCAACCAATGCGAATAACCAGGATGTATTGTATATTCGTTGGATCGTCAATTCAAACACCAACACTAACGGCTCAACGGGTATAGGCAGTACAGGATCGAGTAGAATTAAGGGAATTAGTGTCTCAGGTAGCGCCATAACAGATGGACCTGTGGTCACGCCAACATCGCTACTTACGAAGACACCAACAGACGGTGGAACCAATGTGGCAGTGACAGCTCCGGTAACGGTGACCTTTAATAAGCCGGTCTCGATCAATTCGGGATCTAACGTCACGATTGTGGATAGTAGTAATCAAGCTTTAGGTTCTGTTACTTCAGAAATCATAAATAACGATACATTAAACATCAAACATGCTTCGTTTGTGAGTGGCAAGACGTACACTGTCAAAGTTCCTAAAGAACACATCAGTGGAAGAGATGATGCGGTAGCACTTACAAATGATATTTCGTGGAGCTTTACAATACAAAGTGCTACAAGTACTCCTTCTGTACCGAAACTCATCAACATGACTTTTAACGGTGATTCTAAGACATCCCGGGCTTTCACTTGGTATACAGATGTTATGACAAGCTCCGTTGTGCAAGTCGTAGAGGCTTCCAAAGTTCAAGGAAGTACTTTCCCTGAGAATGAAGCCTTGATATTTGCAGGTAGTGCAGATGAAATTCAGACCTATGTAACAAAGGCTAACCGGACAGCCAATACGAAAAAGAAATTTACCACGCATAAAGTGATTGCTAACAATCTAACACCTGGCACATTGTATAAATATCGTGTGGGTAGTGGATCAGCAGATAGTTGGAGTTCGATGGGATCGTTCCAGACGGACGCAGCAGGTAATACGCCCTTCCATTTTATCGTGGGATCTGATTCACAGGCTTCAAACAAGGCAGACTTTGAGCTATGGGCGGATACTTTCCGCAAAGCGGTTGAGACCATCGGTGATCCTAAGTTTCTGATTAATGCAGGAGACCTCGTAGATAATGGGGATTTGGAGGAACAATGGCAATGGATGCTAGGACTTCCACAGAATCAACTACTGAATGTACCAATCGTTCCGGTTCTAGGTGGACATGAAGTTCATGATTACGATGGAGACGAAACAACACCGAACTCTAATCTTTACAACCATTTCAACGTGCCTAAAAAGGTGATAGCCAATACCGATGATGGATCTGTCTATTCTTTCGAATATGGAGATGCCCTCTTTCTTGTGTTTAACTCGCAATATGCTGGTGAGTTAGCGAGCAATGGTCAGGATGTAGAATCGGTCGACCCACAATTTACGGCCCAAGTTGATTGGATGAAGAATGTTGTAGCGAAGAGTAATGCTAAATGGAAATTTGTTACCTTTCACAAAGGCCCTTATTCAGCAGGTGATAACGCCGGCGAATGGGAGGACGACCGAGTACAGTTTTACAAAAAAATATTAATTCCTGTATTTGATGAAATGGGAATAGACATGGTATTTGAAGCCCATGATCATATGTATATGAGATCGTACCAGATGCTTGGCGACAAAACGATTCCAATGAACCAGCTTACATTCGACGCGCAAGGAAACGCGATTAATCCAAAAGGTACGATTTATCTCATGTCTAATGCACTTGGTGATAAATTTTATGAGAAATATCCTGGTTATGATGATTACTTCGCCGTGATTAACAACCAACCTTTCAAAAAAATGTTTACAGACGTATCTCTAACAAGCGATTTGCTTGAATTTACGGCGTATACTGCAGCTAAAAGTGATGAGAAGACCGGGGATAATGGTGTGAAAGTATACGACCACTATGGGATTAAGAGAACGGACACGAAACCTGCGAAGGTAGTAGATGCTACAGTTCAGGTTAGTAGTAATAAAGCCGTTATTTCATGGAAGGCACCTGCAGCTGGGGGCGAACCTGTCAGAGGCTTTAGAATTTATGAGAAGAATGACAAAGTGAAAACGTACTGGAGTGTTTATGTGCCAGTTGTAGCAGGGCAAACGGATTATACCTTTACAGTTAGCAATATTAACGCTTCGACTAAGTATGACTTTGTCGTAAGAGCTGTTGGTACTAGAATCAATTCTGACCCAGTTGAGGTTAGCACACCTTAGAGGACTGATCTCCCAACACAACACGGTGGTAGTAAGCTATCATATTTAGGCTCAAAACTTAGTCATCATCTATAAAGGCAACCCTTCTGTGGTTGTCTTTTTTCACGTTAAACGTTTCTTCACCGTGAAAGGACGGGAGGCCAGTTAAGCTTATTAACTTCTCGGAAAAAAGAATTAAAGCCATTTTGTACCTTACCTTTGCGTCATAACAGGCATATATTGGAAGAGTGGGTTAAGGGGTAGAGTCATTTTCAAGGTCATATGGGGAAGGCTTCAATCTAAGAAAAGAGGTAATTATCAATTTGTTATATTTAAATCACGAGGAGATCGTGAAATTACATCTCCGCGATTTACAACAAGAAGCAGAACGTTGTAGAGTCGCACAGCAACTGTTAGCTACTGAGAATGAATTGTTGAAATTAAACCGAGCTCAAAATAGGGCTAGAGAAAGAGAATCGATCATCCAGCGTATTATGCATATGGGGAGAAGAATGCTCTAATTTAGACTATTGAGAGAGATAATAATGATATGCGTTCAATTTGAAGCAGTAGTCGTAGCATGTTGTAGGGAAGTCGAGCACAAACGAAATCCTGAACACAAGCCAAATCCATGAAGGTATTTCTTCCAAAGGGAAGGAATGCCTTTTTGTCGTAGACCACAAAATAGGATACAGAATAAAATAATAAATAGGCGATCTCTTCCTGGTAGAATACCGAGAAGTGATCGCCTAATGAATCATTTTTTATGAATGCTCTGATTGATACTACTTGCCGCCTTTCACTTCTTCAAGCAAAGACAGATCTAGAAATTCTTTTAAATCAAGCTCGTCGACCGTAACATCTTTAATGTAGCCCGCCTCAATTGACACCTTAGCCATCTCTTCGATAGCTTCTTGACTTACATCAGATGTCAATCTCATATGAGAGAGTGCTGCCTTAATTAGATCAATTTCTAGTCCCTTACCACTGAGTGTACTCAGACGTTTATTTATAAGTTCATAAGCTTCATCAGGGTTGGCATTAATGAATTCAATCGCTTCATTATTCGCTTTTATCGCTGCTTTTGCCAAATCTCTATGTTCACTAATGAACTTATCGCTTGCAACGAGGATAACGAGTGGATAGTCGCCGTTATTCGGAGGAATTTGATCCCAAGGAACGATAACCTTACCGATTCCTTCTTGTTCAATCTGCGTACCCCATGGTTCAGGGATCAGCGTTGCATGTACTTCATTCTGACGAAGAGCTACGAGCGTATCGGAAGGAGCGCGAGCTACAATTTGAGCACCGGAGCTATCCGTGGATACTTTGACTCCTTCTTGCTCCAGAAGCAGTCTAAGAGATAGTTCATTTGTACTCCCCTTTGTCGGGATAGCGATCGTTTTACCGACCAAATCTTGTACCGTACTTACTCCTGAATCTTTACCTGCAACTAGAACGGCGCCACCATTATCAGCGCCGGAAATGACTCGAAAGTTCTTGCTTTTAAGATATTGATTGGTAGATGGACCAGGGCCAACATAACCAAGATCAATCTGCCCCGTTGCAATTGCGGTTGAGAAGTCAGAACCATTATCAAAAGCCTGCACATCAATCTTCACATGGTCGCCCAGTTGCTTTTGAAAATAGTCTTTTTCCAATGCAATGTAACCAGCGGCGTGCGTAACGTTCTTAAAAATACCAATCTTAACCGTAACGGGATCTTTCTTCACAGCTTCCTCGGTCGAAGCCGCGCCTGTGTTTGTAGCTGGACTTTCTGATGCGGAATTATTACCTCCACAAGCTGTTAAAGTAAATACAAATATTACTGTCATAATAAGGCCTAATGTTTTTTTCATCTTCTTGCATCAACCCTTCTATACGTCTCAAATGTATTAATTCATATTAATTTAATCGGAATAATGAATAAAGTCAATTTTTATTTTTTATTCCTATTTGTCTAAGCCATAACGAACGAGTAATTTATCCTCTAGTTTCTTGAAACAGAAGTGATCTGAGATCGTTCCGAGTACTGCGATGATAATAACCACGTTAAGCATCAGTGCCGTATCACCAAGCCCTCGACCATCCTGTAGCAACTGTCCGAGACCAGCTCCATTCGCAATCAATTCTCCTGCTACGAGTGCACGCCAAGCGAAGGCCCATGCTACTCTAACTCCTGTCATTAAATGAGGGAATGCTCCTGGGATGAGAATTTGGGTAAACATTTTCCAACTGTTTCCTGTTCCTAAGGTCTGCGCCGCACGGATATAAATGGGAGGTATATTCTTAATGCCTGTGCGAGTGGCAATAGCCATTGTCCATGTAGCTCCTAAAGCCGTAATAAATATAACGGACTTATCATTAAATCCAAACCATATAATCGCGAAGGGTAGCCAAGCAATACTTGGAACAGTTTGAAGTGCAATCACGACGAATCCGATCGTGTCGTCAATGGTCTTCGATTTGGCAAACATGAGTCCGAGTAGTAGGCCTAAGGATAAGGATATTGTGAATGCGATCAATAGCCGTCTAAGAGAATTAATGATAGCTTCTAAAAGTTGTCCATGAGCAAAACCATTGTAGAAGGACTCTATTGTTTGAAACAGGGATGGAAATTTCCAACTCTCCCATCCAATGATTCTATATGCCGCCTCCCATACCACCAAAAGTGTGATCAGAAATATTGTTCTTTTTAAGACTGTAGGTGTCATCTCCCATTTCCTCCTTTACGACTTTCTCGAGTTCATCTGCCAGACATTCCATAATGGATCTTTCTACATGATGCAGTAACGAATCGGAGCTGGTTCTCGGCCTTGCGGCTTGCACAGAGAATTCTTTCTTGATGGTGCCTGGTCTTGTGGACATAACCAATACGCGATCCGACAAGGTGACAGCTTCTCTGATATTATGAGTGATGAACAATATAGTTTTTCCTGTTCTTAACCATATTTCTTCAAGTTCTTGATGAAGCACTAATCTAGTCTGTTCATCTAAAGCAGCGAAGGGTTCATCCATTAATAAGATTTGCGGGTCCATAATGAGTGCACGAGCAATAGCCGCACGCTGTTTCATACCACCTGACAGTTCATGAGGATAGCGGTCTGCGAATTTGCTTAAATGTACAGAACGGATTTGCTCGCGTGCAAGCTCATTTCGTTCCTTTTTCCCTATACCCTTCTGCTTCAAGCCAAATGCAACATTCTCAAGCACCGTCAACCAAGGAAATAAGCCGTGCTCTTGAAATACAACAACACGATCTGGCCCTGGTCCTGTAATGCCATCCCCAGCAACCTTGATAGATCCTTCATAGCTATTATCGAATCCAGCTATAAGATTAAGCACGGTTGATTTACCGCAGCCGGATGGACCGAGCAGAGATACAAATTCCCCTTTTTTAATCGTAAAGTTCACTCCGTCCAATGCTTGAAAGCTATTCCCATCACGTTGATTAAATATTTTACTGACATTGTCCACTTGGATCATCTTGACTACCCTCCCGTTTCATACGTTCAACTATGAAGAAATGTAGCATTTATAAGTAATAATTTCTATAATTTACATACACTCTATTTTTATCGGAATAATTATAATTGTCAACCTATTTGGCTGACAAAAGCATCAAAAATGGATGGGATAAGAGCATGCAAACAGACCGTAATGGTCTCTATAGAACAGATATGATATAATCACAACACTATAAATCGCACGCCGGAGGTCATATGTTATCTTTTGAACAGAAACTTGAGATTCTAGAATCTTACCCTGAATTACAACGAAAGAACGTCTCGCTCGGTCGAGTGAATTTCCACTATGAGGAGAGTAAGTCGGATAAGAAGACGGTTGCCCTTCATCTCCATCCGAATGGTAATGGATTCATCTATGCAGGTCTTCTACCGGGTTATGCCCCTGATGATAGGGGATTCGTGAATATTCGAGACTATACTGCTGAGGAATTAAGGGAACTTGTAGATGCCTCCATTCGTTCTCTTTCTAGCAGTGGAGAAGTGGTTGAATCTGCAAATGACGATGACGATGTCCGTGAGAAGGGTCATGTCTACGGTTCTGAAGTGTGGATTAATGCTGATGGTGAATCGCTTACGCTTACACGTGATGAGGATCTATGGTATGTCTACACGGGAACTGTTATTGAAATGGTATTCGGAACGCTAGAAGAGGCGAAGGAATATTTGTGGGAAGAAGGATTTAATCTGTCAAAAGATTGATGCCCTAAGTCTTAATCAGTGCCTTACAGACAGCAATGAAGTATGTATGGAGTAGCGAAGGTGACGGTATGAAATGGGATTTGAATAACAGGAAATACTGTACAGAGAGAAGATTCGCAATAAATAGGCAACCGACGAAATCGTCAGCTGCCTATTTGAGTTATGAGTGAGTGTGAACAATCGGCAACATTCAAGTGTTTGTATTAGTATTTATATACCATGCTACAAAACCACTATAATAAAACCCTATTATTATCATATTGAGGCCTAATCCCCACCAAGTATAGGTTCGTGATCCCCTTCTTTTACAAATACCTATCAACCCAAGTAATAAACCTGGTATAAACACAGCTTCCGGAGGAATTAAATACATCATCTCTAGATCTTGTAGAAGTAAGCTTATATTTATAAGAGCTAATAATAGAAGTCCACAAAGAAAAGAGATCAGACCTGCTAGAGAGAATAGTTGGTTTATAACCGACTTTTTTCTGCTGTGTGGATCGTGTTTTTTTAAGAATGCCAGTTCCATATTCTCGAATCCTCCACTTTTAGAGTACGAATGATCGGGTTAGTTTCTAATTTTTTCAATTCATCAACAGGTCCGGTTACGACCATGCCATATATTTGTATGCCATGCTCCTTGATATAAGCTAATCTTTGAGGAAGAGAGAGTGAGAGTGCTCTAGACACTTTGGTAGCTAACTGTTCATTCTTAGATAATTGATTTAGAATCGATATAAATCGCTCTTCATTGGTTGTTGACTCACCTGTTGAAACAAAGAACGGAGACCAAAAATCATCGTCTGGTTGAAATGGATATCCAATAGGTGCCGTAAACACGCCATCATCATCTTTTTGAGAAGAGCCTGTATCTACAACAACCCATACAATATCAATATCGAGATTAGTTGAAATATCTTTCACTTGATCGGGTGAGATTATTTTATCAAATGATACATAGAGTTCTGCTACAGTTCCAGATGTCATGCCATTCAGTACTTCTAAATCTCTGTATTGATCGAATACCATCGGCTCATCTGGATGTAAGAATCCAGTACTCTCTGACGTATCGAATACATCAGGAACGGGTTTGTCAACTAAATGATTATATGTAACCTTAGAAACATGATCCATAAAAAAATGGACATCATATTCTCCAGTTCGTATATCTTCTTTTCCAATTCGTTTAAGGGTAGGGAAAAGAGCGTCCATTGAGAAAATTCCGATTCGTTTATCTATTGGCTGTACTGCTAATTTGGAGTTGGGCCTTGCCAACTTGGTGTTTGGTTCTGTTACATAAATAGTTTTACTAACGATATCTAATAACAGATTTTTCTCACGGCTATAATATAGACAAGAACCTAAGGTCAGAACAGGTAACACTAATAAAAGAATGGCAAGAATAATGAGGATTGTACTCACTTTGGCCTGAAATTTAGCTGTCTTTATAATTCTCCGTTCTTGAGTTTCGGTTAACTTGTGGATCGATTGATAGTCGGTCAGTGCTCGATTAAGATATTTGGAGTAATCATTGTCCTTCTCTAATGTTATGTCCTCTGAGTCATCCATCTTATGATCCTTCATTCATCAGTACCTCTCTTTGTAGTATGACTTTCAATTTTTTTCGACCACGTAACAAATGGCTCTTTAATGTATTTAGATTAAGGTTCAGTACATCAGCAGCTTCGTGGAGTTTCAACTGATGGAAGTCGCATAGTAAAATAACATGGGCTTCATGTTCAGGCAAAGCATGAATGAGTGCAAGTAACTGATCTAGTCCTTCCTTTTCCATTACACCATGTTCGGGGGTCTGCAAATCTAGTTGATCCTCCAAAGTATCTTGTAGAATGATTCTCTTTCGTTTACGTGTGTAATCGATGAATACATGGTATCCAACCTTGAACAGCCAGGGTTTAATGACTTCTATATCATTATTCTCTAAATGCAAATATGCGCGAAAAAATGTTTCTTGCACCATGTCTTCGGCTAAATAATGATCGTTTGTAAGAGAAAACAAATATCGGTATAGATCATTAACATACCGTTGGTACAGAAGCTCTAATTCCATGGTGTGCTCCTTTCACTGTAACCACGTATAGCAAGCACGTTAAAAAAGTTGCAAAAAGAGACAAATTCATGGGTGAATCGTCTAGGCATCTCCATTATTGATTATATAATGAATACTCCCGCCACTTTACCAACGCTGTCGCTTTGGCTGAAGTGGGGGTTTCTGATGTATCATCCAACTTATTTCAGGATGCTTAACATCAGTGGAGTTGACACGTTGATGGTCTGGTTACCATCCAACCCCTCTATCCCATTCGCTCCTTTGGCGGATACGTTTGGGAATACTTTTCGCATAATATTGGCTGCGCCATTTACATCGGCATGTACTAAGCCCTTACAATTCTTATACAGACCGCGATACATCCGTTTGCCTGAGAAGGTCCATGTCCCCTTTTCGCCATAACTCGGCAATGGGTCTAGATCTTGGAAGCTAGCTTTCGAGGTATACGCCTCTTCGGTCAGGATAACGACTATTCCCTGTTCTGTTGCCTTATACTTGATCATCTCGATGAGCATCTGATGGGGAATATGACTGAAGGACTGATTGTTTCGGCGTCCGATCCCGGGCGCTTGCTTCCATCCATCGTTATGCCCAATTACGATCGTACCGATGTTATGCTCCACTGCCAACGTAACGATATGATGACTTACCTTGTGGAAGATGTCTTTGATCCTACGGTGGCGCTTCAAATGGAGTCGTCCTAATCGTCTGGACGTGTACGCTCCTTCGCGTAGTTCCTTGCCCTGACGAAGAATGCGGGTATAGTACGCCTTCATCTTGTTGTAATACTGATTGATTGCTTTAACGATCTTGCCCTTCACGATGAGCGGTTTTGCTCCGGTCGTCGTGACGATGGTTGCAAGATTGTCGACGCCAAGATCAATGGCCAGCACGTGTTCTTGTACCGCTTCCTTCTTTTCCATAGGATAAGCGAAGATCATTTCAACCACGTATTGTCCATGGCTTGGAACAACACGCACTTGCATCAGTTGCCCGTCAATACAGCCCAGTTTACCGATGTTCAGTTGTAGCTTGGTCTTTGGAAACTTGAGACATTTTCGTTCCTTGATCACACAATCTTGATTGGAGAATATGACTTCCTTCACCCTGTTCCGAACGTACCCCGGAATATTAGGCTTGCCGTTGTACTTCTCAGGATGCTGGCGGTAGTCCTTGATACTGGCAAAGAAGGCATTCCAATTGTGGAACACCACCTTCATGATTCCCTGACTGCACTGCGTTGGGAGCGCCCGATAATCGATTTGATTCATCACCTTGAATAAAGCATCCAAGAAGTTATAATGAACAAAAGGACTCTCTTGCGAGGGTAGCTTGAACGGATGGGAACGGTTCTTTTCTCTTCGTCGTTCGTTCATGACGTCAATATGGGACGCCAGCGTGTCCAGAACTTCCTGTTGCAACGGCTGAAGAGGCTCATTCTTCCCAAAAGCGGTAACGATCTGTCGGATGTAAAAGTTGGTCGTGTTATACAGATTCTTGGCATCCTGACATGCTTGATCGAGGTACGCAAACAAGCGATGACCAGGCTTAACCCACACTTGATAGGTTCTGTACATTGACTTTGAATCTGACAAAGCTTCACCCCCTTACAGTCGCACGATGCGAACATACGTTCTATTTCTATTATACCTCTTAAGATATAAGAAGGGAAGAACATCTTGTGGAATTATTCAGGAGGTCGCCGATTCACCTCACTACTTATAGAAGTGGGAGTCCTCTCGGCGAAAAATGATAGAAAAAACACAGCCCTTAATCGTAATTGATTAAGGGCTGTGTTCTCTTATGTGAAGATAGCGTGAATGAGTGAGAAGTGTATCGACCGAGAACCCTAACCTTGAGCGGTGGGTGATTCTGTAGCAATAGAAGGTTTGTGCTTGAAGATTGGAACCAAGATCAGAGCGCCTATTAGCATAATCACTCCGGATACACAATAGATTTCTACGATTGGAAAGTGACTTTTGAGAACGCCTGCTAATGACATCATGATGACCATCATACCCATAAACATTGGACTGAGTACACCGTTTACACGACCAACGTAGGATTGTTCTGTCCATTGCAGAATTAACGTGTTGATTCCGATTTGAATACAAGGCATCGTGAGTCCATTTAGAAACTGAAGTGCTAATGTGAGAGGAACGCTTGTGGATAGTCCCATACCAACAATACATAAGGCACTAATGCTCATGCCAAAAGCAAGTAACATTTGTGGAGATACCTTTTTGGCTAGGGTCATAATAAGAGCACCACCAACCAGCATTGCGGCACCATTAACCATCAAGAGGAATTGTAGGAATTCTTTATCCTGACCAAGTCGCTCTGTAACTACAAACAGCCCCAGAGTCTGTATGATGCCAATAGAAAAACCAGCAATGGCAAATGTAGCTGCAAGGACCTTCAATACGGGGCTTTTCCATACATATCGAAACCCATCAGCCAGTTCTTTGCGTAAATTTAGAGCTTTAGTTTCATGAGTTGCCACCTGTACTTCATCAGGCGGGAGACGGAAGAGAATAAGAGCAGACAATAAGAACGCAACACCCATTACAGCTATGGAGATATGAATCCCGAATTGATTATATGAAAAAATACCAAGAGCGGGTCCCATAATCATAAAGATGGCCATAAGGGATTGGAACAATGCCATACCTTGCTGAAGCTGATCTGGATGGACATGTTGCTTGAATAGTTTCATGACGGATGGCTGAGAAAACTGTGAGAGTATCGCGGAGACGAAAGTGGCGAAGTAGATGGTCTCCCATGAACCGTAGAGTAACGTCATTAGGACGATAAGCACTGAAATGGAGGAAAGAAAATCACACCAGATCATGGTTCGTTTAGGTCGCCAACGGTCAGCGAACGCACCTCCGATGAAGGAGAATACAAAGATCGGTGCAAATTCAACAACAGAAATAAGTGAAATTGCCATAGGATCGTTATTTGTCTGATCGGTAACAAACATGAGAATGGCGAAGTTTCTGACCCATATTCCGATTTGCAGAAATAAATTTGAGATGAGTATGGTCTGGTAGAACCTATTCCTGAATAGATTACCATTCATGGGCGACGCATGTGTCGCGTTTGCATTTGACATTGTTATACACTCCTATTTTATTGTCTATATGGATATTTTTCCTATATAACCATAAGTCATTGTGGGCTATTTGGGAAGAGGAAATAGGATTAAATTTTAGTTTTATTTAAGTACAAGGGCAAAAGTGGCTTATGAAAAGGTGACATGGTGGGCTTCTAAAGGGTGTAATTGCTTCACCGCGGGTACTGAGGTTCTAACAGACGAAGGGGAGAAACCTATTGAGGAAATCGAGGTAGGAGATAAGGTTCTTTCTAAGAATGAAGAAACTGGAGAACAGGCTTACAAGGAAGTAATCCAACTACATCGAAATGAGAAGGATACGACGTATAAGCTTTCCGTTGGAGACCAAATTATTGAAACTACCGATAATCATCCATTTTGGGTTGAAGGCAAAGGATGGGTACTTGCTGTAGACTTGAAGGTGGGGGATAGGCTAGTTCAAAGTAAAGGAAATTATCTAAAGATTGACAACATTGAAATTGTAAATCATGATACGAAAGTTAAAGTATACAACTTCACTGTTGCTGATTTTCATACTTACTTTGTTAGTAGCTTAGGCATTTGGGTTCATAATATTGAGTGTAAGTTGCCAAACGTCAAAACATACGAACAAGCACGAAATCAGGTGACGGAAATACTGGGAGACTTTGGTGAGGGTTCAAAAGCTTGGATTGGTGGAATGGAAAGTAGCTATGGGTATGATAAAGTAATTGGTAGAACATCAGCCGATGGTAAAAAACGTTGGAGACTTGATTGGGATTCAGAAAAAGGTATGCATATTAATATCGATGATTTTAGTAATGGTAAGGGAGACAAAGCTTACAAAGCCTATATTCCATTTGAAGGAAACGAAGCTACATTCAAGTCTTACATCGATATGTTAAATAAATAGGAAGGTGGTTAGTATGACTTTATTTGATGAATGTATTGAGGTACTCCTACCTGAAATCGAAGTACTACCCCTTAATCAACGGAATGAATACACCCGATTGATGACTGGAAATTACCCAATCTCAATGAATGGTAGAATTGACTGGGGAAAGGTAGGTGAAAAGCACAAGGTTAACACATGTAATGAAATAATTGCTGTTTTACAAAAACACTTTGATTTTGTTAGCTCTGATGTATTAATAATATGGGATGGGGCTCATTTGCCAATTGTGAAAAGTAAATTAAATAAAGTATTTGAGTATATTGATGATGTAACAGCGGTTGGTTTCGATACATGGATTTACTGTCCTGAACAAAAATATGTAATCGAGTTTTATCATGAAGGTGAAATAACAGTAGGTTATCTTAAACAGTAATAAAGTAATTCTGCTAAGACCTTGGGTATTTATCTCCAAGGTCTTTCTTTACCCCCACAACACTCAAAGCATACGGATATTGATGTGGGAGACCTTGGGGCGAGAACCTCATATTTAACCCCAACCCATTGCCGAAAGTTGCAGGAGCACCAAACCATGTAAGGGTCTATGGAAGAATGGATGAGAATGGCGCAATGGTATTTGATTACATGACCAGCGGTAAATAGTTGATGAAAGGTGGTGAGAGGAATGGATTTGAAGTCAATAGAACAGACTTTTAATCTCAGTTATGACTTTGAAAAGATGAAGGATTCTACCCAAAAAATACTTGAAGAACTTGTTTGTAAATGCTCAACCAATTTTCTGAAAGATGATGAGGCGAGTTTGCCAAATGGCTTAAGTTATTCAGATTTAAGAATACAGTATAAATATGTAAGTATATTCGTAAATAGTTTTGATAGGGAGTTCCCTTATTTTAGAATTTGTTTTGACTTGGTTCATCCAAAGACAGGGATTCAATTTTTCTACTATCATGTTGATTATAATATTGATGGTGAGTTCTCAGATGAATACTTTGGGAGATATTAAAGGATAGTTTGTATCTAATACCTGTAGATTGACCTTGGGGAATCAAATCCTTCAAGGTTTTTCTTTTACCCCAACCCATTGCCGAATGAATCGCTTTATCTTCAATCAAGTAAGATAACGCTGAACAAACCTCTACGTTATATTCGTATGATGCCTTTAGTGGGTTGAAACGCACGATTTATGCCGATCTTACAGAAGATATAGTAGATTATGACTTGGCGCATCTTACGACCACTTATAAAGATGCGAGTGGGAATAAACAAAGAGAACAGTCCGACTTATTAGGACAGATCACATTGCAAGAAGAAGGCAATAATGGTAGTTTCATACCTCTAGCGAAATGGACATATGATCTGGATGGTGATGTTCTCACTAGTCAGGATGGTAATGGACAAATTACGACATCTACGTATGATGCTCTAGGTAGATTGATCAGGTAGCAATGTAATTAAGTTTATCAACTATACGGGACAGACGACCGAATATAAGTATAATGATGATAATTTAGTAACGGGAATTACAACCCTAAGTGAAGGAATACCATACACCTACGATGCGGTAGGACGACGTACAAGTATGGTCGATGTCCAGTCCATGGGAGACACAGTATAAAATATAATCCATTGGATGGATCATTACAGACTTTACGCTACCCGGATGGTGCTCAGATCGGGTATACCTACAATAATCAAGCTCGTACAGGCTACACTTTTACAAGTGGAACGAACATCTGCTGGTAAATGGAAATCCAGAGAGTCATATCATATTGTGGTAGATAAGTATGGAAATATAATTGATAGATTTTAAAAGGAGGAAATGTTGTGAAATATGTAATTGATATAGAAAATGATGATAATGATGAATTTGAAAATCAAGCAGATAACGTTGGCGTATTGCAAGTTTTTGATAGCGAGGGAAATGACATAACAAAGCAATCGAAAGTATCGTTATTCTTAAGCAAAAATGCCCTTTTAGGCTTAGGAACTGAATTGATACGATTAGCTCATAACTATAAAGAAGGAAAACATTATCATTTAGAACCAGCTAGTAAAGATTGGATGGTTCAAACCCTAGGCATTTTTTTAACACCAAATAGTAGTAAATTCATAGTAGGATGTAGATGAAGATGTTATTGATGAATATTTTAAGGGCAGGAACAATTAATTTATCTATAATATGAATTTTTACATATAAGAAGAACTCACTATCAAGACCGAGATGGAATGGACTACTATGATAATCTTTAAAGGAGAGATTTAGTGTGGAGGCGTATCATTTTCATAATTTATATCATAAGTCCGAAGATAAAGGCAATATAGAAGTAATAAATTTACTTCATTCTTTTGTTGCAGATGGAGATGAATTGTTGTTTATGACTAATGGTATAACTCAATTTAATTCATTCTCAGTATACGAACGAGAAGTATTTAGAAATGGTGATTGGGTGCATCCATTCGATCCTCCAGGGGGCTATTATTCCAATCATATATGGTATGCTCCTAAATCAGATAAGGAAATTGAAGAAATCATTACAGAAGATTGGTACTTTACATGTATAGTTCATAAAGTAGGAAGGCCATTTTATGATAGAACATTCGTATTACACATGCACGATGAATTAGATGGTTACATCCTTTCGGTATACATTGAAGAACCAAACGTGATTGATGAAGTTCTACCTAGATTACAGATTTTTTTTGAAAATGGTCTAAAACTAGTCTAACATTTAAAAATCCACATGAGAGAGTATTCGCTCCATGTGGATTTTTATAAACCAACTGGAGGGATCAGCACCCTTGCGAGAGCCGCTTCTCAGCAAATGACATTTGAATATGAAGCTAACAGCTTATTGAAACGTCAAGCATCATCCAATAGCTTAAGTACAACCTTTAGTTACAATAGTTACGATTTATCGGGTGTGAACATTGGAGGAGTTTCATCTTCCCAGCAGTTCACCTACGACTATGATAACAACAAGAATATTATAAATCGAACACAGAACGGAACGACGGACCAGTTCACGTATGATTCTCTAAGTAGAATTGAGAGTGAACAAAGTGATGGAAAGGACAAAACGTTCACGTATGATGATCAAGGGAACCGGCTGACCATAGCAGGTGGCCAAATTTCCGGATTGAAGAATAGGAAATATACCTTTGATACATTGGATCGATTGATTGGAGTTACAGGTCAAGGTCAAGGAAAAGAAGCTATTGATGTTACCTATAGCTACAATGGAGATGGCTTATTATATGAACGTGTGACCAAGGATCAACGGATCCGCTATTATTATGATGAGGAAGGTAAGCTCCTAGCGGAAGCGACCGTTGGAGCGGATAACGCACCTCGAGTATCCTACTTCTATATTTATGATCTGGATGGCCGACTCTGGGCTCGTCAGAGTAAGACCAATGGCATGGAGTACTACCAGTTTAATGGACATGGTGATGTTGTTGGGTTAACCGATAAAGATGGTAATGAACTGAATAGCTACAGCTATGATATTTGGGGTAACCCAACGAATGAGAAAGAAGACGTTCCGAACGTATTCCGTTACTCCGGAGAATATTGGGACAGCGATACTGGACTTCAATACCTACGCGCTCGATGGTATGATCCCAATACCGCACGGTTCGTATCTAGGGATACGTATGAAGGGGAACTCACAAATCCGTTAAGTATGAATTTGTATTCGTATGTGGAGAATAATCCGTTAACAAATGTGGATCCTAGTGGACACCTGACGTTAAGTTGTGCTTTTCTATGTTTTGCATCAGGTACTGTAATCGAAACATCGAAAGGTCCGAAGGCGGTTGAAGACATTCAGGTAAACGACCGTGTATTGACAAAAGAGGAAGAGAGCGGCGAACTGAGCTATCAGCCAGTTGAGGAAACGTTTAATCGTATTACGAATGAAACGTATCATATTCATGTCAACGAAACAGAAATCGTAACCACGGCAGAGCATCCATTCTGGGTAGCAGGTATAGGTTGGATGGAGAGCCGAGGGTTGCAAGTTGGCGATAGTTTGATAGATGATGAAGGAAAGGAATACAAGATTGATCAGATTGAAATAAAAGCTGAAGAAACGACCGTCTATAACTTCCGTGTGCATAAAAACCATAACTATTTTGTAACGAATCTGAAGCTATGGACCCACAATTGCGGATACAATAATATAGGAGGACGAGTTAGTTCTGGACAAAGCATAGGTAGATCCGGTATGGGTAGTAGTGTGAAATCTTCTACTAAAGCGTCGGTCGGAAAGTCTACATCCATTAAACCAGGTACAACCATTAAGGCCTCGAAAAATTTAAATACAACACTGAGCCAAGCAAGGATTATAAAGAAGCTACCAATTAGTGCAAAACCGTCTCGTAAGAGCACGGCTAATACAGGATGGAGTATGCCTAAAGGTGGGGGAACAATAAGCAGTCGAAAATACTCAGAACATGCATTGGAGAGAATGGCTCCCAATACGCCGGAGGTAAGAGCAGAATTAACAACAAGAGCATATCAAAGAGCAAATCAGAGCGGATTGAAACCTGGAACTAAGGAGTATAATGACTTCATCAACAAACAAATTGAACCACGCGGGGTTACTCCGAGTGTAGTAGAGAATACCATCAAATATGGAACTAAGACTTCGGGAAATACACAGGGAACCTTCGTATATCAGAGTGACAAATTAAAAGTAGTCACTAATTCAAATGGAGATGTCATTACAGTTATACCACAATAGGAGGAGATTCAAATGTTTATTCAATTCAGTGAATATGACTTGTTAGAGTTATTTGAAACTGAACCAGTAGTAATTGGAGAATATGAAGCAGGGATGTGTATTTACAGTAAAATAGATGATTTTGGATTTAAACTAGTGTTGACTATATCTGTTTATGAGAATGAATGTCTAATTAGTTTAAATCACCAAAGTTATAGTGTTCCTATAGTAGAATTGAAATTGAAAGATGTCATAAAAATAACTAGAAATGATAACCGATTGATTATCTATTGTGATAATAGTAAGAAGCAACTTGAAGTATTGTTCAAACCGAATTTCTCATTTAACGAAATCATGATTTATAGTAGCTAGAAATAGTACAACAAAAAACCGCAGGAGTGCATCTCCTGCGGTTTTTTGTTGTGGGGGCTACCCATTGCCGAATGAATTCATCTTTCAACGAATAACACATATACCTTTGATACATTGGATCGACTGATTGGAGTTACAGGTCAGGGTCAAGGAAAAGAAGCTATCGATGTTACCTATAGCTACAATGGAGATGGCCTATTATATGAACGTGTGACCAAGGATCAACGGATCCGTTACTATTATGATGAGGAAGGCAAGCTCCTAGCAGAAGCTACCGTTGGAGTAGATAACGCACCAAGAGTTACGTACTTCTATATCTATGATTTAAGTGGACGGCTCTGGGCTCGTCAGAGTAAGACCAATGGCATGGAGTACTACCAGTTTAATGGACATGGTGATGTTGTTGGGTTAACCGATAAAGATGGTAATGAACTGAATAGCTACAGCTATGATATTTGGGGTAACCCAACGAATGAGAAAGAAGACGTTCCGAACGTATTCCGTTACTCCGGTGAATATTGGGACAGCGATACTGGACTTCAATACTTGCGCGCTCGATGGTATGATCCCAATACCGCACGGTTTGTATCCAGAGATACGTATGAAGGGGAACTCACGAATCCGTTAAGTATGAATTTGTATTCGTATGTGCAGAATAATCCGTTAACAAATGTGGATCCAAGTGGACATTGTGGTGTAAGTAGTTGGAGAGAGGTCGGAGATTGTGGAGTTGACTTCATACTCATTGTAGGCGGACTTAAAAGCTTTCAAGAAGCAGCAACTGGGAAAAATTTAGTGACTGGTGCGAAAATATCAACAGCAGATAGAGTTATTGGATTAGCTGGGGTTATTCCAGTTGGAAAAATTGTAGCAAAAGGTGGTAAAGTAGCTGGTAAAGCAGTCGGAAAAGGCGCAAAAGCGGCTTATAAAAAGGTGGCAAAATGGGCTTCTAAATGCAATTGCTTCACCGCGGGTACTGAGGTTCTGACAGACGAAGGGGAGAAACCTATCGAGGAAATTGAGGTAGGGGATAAGGTTCTTTCCAAGTCCCGATGAAACCGGAGAAGTGGAATATAAAGAGGTCGTAAAGCTGTTCCAAAAGCAGGCTGACGAGATCTACTATGTCCATATCGGTGATGAAGTCATCGAAGCAACTGGATTACATCCTTTCTGGTTAGATGGAAAAGGTTGGACCCTTGTACAAGACCTAAAGGTTGGTGATTTGCTTGTTTCAAGTGATGGTACCAAACTAGCAATAGATAAGATTGAAATAGCGGCGCGACAAACAACTGTTTACAATTTCATGGTCGCCGATTATCATTCTTACTTTGTATCAATCCTTGGGATTTGGGTGCATAATTGTACTATTCTTACCTTGGGTAAGAATTTTAAAAGTCATTTTCTTGATCATAAAAAACTACTTGAAAATGCTCTTGGGACCAAATACAAGAAATATGATGGCGAGACAACTGCAAGATTTTTAAGTGATCTTGGTAGTTTAATTGAGGATGGTAAAGTTAGTTCGTAGGGAACGCCACTTTACTTCCAAATGGGGAAGTTTACAAGGTTTACCGTGGGAATGGTTTGACGATGACAACAAAACAAAATGGAGAATGGCACACACTATTGGAGTCGGGAGAAGGAATGGATAAAAAGTTTATTTTTCAATAAAGAAGGTGGAGAACACAATGTTTTTGGAAGGAATAAAAAGTATAGTTCAGAATAATATTTTAAGTAGCTTTTATGTAACTGGTGTAGTTCTACCCCCGGATACAGAAAGTGAACTTGCGGAGTTTGTGCCTTATAGAAGTTACTTATTTCTAGAATTTGGTGTTTACCTCATAAAAATTGAAGCGATTGAGCAGTACTCCAAACTATCTATTTCAATAACTCCCACATTTAAAGTTAGGGTAGAGGTTGAAAATGCTATACCAACAAAATCAAATGTTAGTGACATTATTTTTGATAATAGTTTGATTGATAACAAAGTTAGTCAAATGGAAGTGTTTAATATGCAAATAACAAATGAAGAAATTATTTGCGACGCACTAAGGTTATCTTTAACTAGTAGCACGAATAAACAGGAGTTATTTCTAGACCCTCAATTTTTCGGTATAAACATTGGAGGCTCTGGAGTAGAGGAGTTATGGAAGAATAGTCAATTAGAAGGATATGAATCCATATCAACGATTATCGAATTATAAATAATCTTATGTAATTCCATTGACCTTGGGGCGCTAATCCTCAAGGTCTTTCTTTGTTTACCTATACCCAGTGCCGAATGAATCGGGCGGCAGTCTCAAAAAGAACTCTACTCTCATCAGACTCATATAATATTTTTTCAAATGTGAATGTACGTATTCGTTCAAGTGTTAACGATTTTACCCTAACTATACAAGTTACTCCTTACACATGATCCCCCAAATCATCAGATACTACCGTCTTCCCATTTAATTAAGATACCTTTGGTTTCTCACGGTTTTTCTAAAATGAGATTTTGAGAGTTGACTATTTTATTTCAGAATAATGACACCTAAAAGACTAGCCACCATTTTAGAAGAAGATAAGATTTTAGATGGGAGAGCTACATTTTTTGTCAATAAATTTGATTTGGCACTAGTGGAAGAGGGGATTAACAAAATTTAGAGGATTGTATCCGTCCCACATGGGATGAAGTAGCAAAGGCTATTAACCGCCATTTAAATTGGGAATACGATAACTTTCAATACGAGACACTTGATGAAGCAATGGTAAGACTGAACAATGATAACTGATTTCAAAAACCTTGAGGGAATTTACTCCTTCAAGGTTTTTCTTTTACCAGTTGATTGACGCTGAACAAAATTCTACGTTATATTCATATGATGCCTTCAATCGGTTGAAACGCACGATTTATGCCGATCTTACAGAAGATACAGTAGATTATGACTTGGGGCATCTTACGACCACTTATACAGATGCAAGTGGGAATAAACAACGGGAACAGTCCGACTTATTAGGACAAATCACACTGCAAGAAGAAAGCAATAATGTTAGTTTCATGCCTCTAGCGAAATGGACATATGATCTGGATGGTAATGTTCTCACTAGTCAGGATGGTAATGGACAAATCACGACATCTACGTATGATGCTCTAGGTAGATTGATCAATGTTACCGATCCAGAGCAACGTACGACGGGATATACCTATAGTCAGGCTGGCAATTTAACAGGTATATCTCTCCCAGATAAGACATCGATCAGTAAACAATACGATGAACTGGGCAGATTAACTCGCCAAGTGAATCAAGAAAACCAAGCGGCATCCTATTATTATGATGCACGTAGCAATGTAATTAAATATATCAATTATGCGGGCCAATCAACCGAATATAAGTATAATGATGATAATTTAGTAACGGGAATTACAACCCCAAATGAAGGAATATCATACACCTACGATGCGGTAGGACGACGTACAAGTATGATCGATGCCCATGGGGAGACACAGTATAAATATAATCCATTGGACGGATCATTACAGACTTTACGCTACCCGGATGGTGCTCAGATCGGGTATACCTACAATAATCAAGCTCGTACAGGCTACAAATTTACAAGTGGAACGGGTGAATCGATCCAAATTCAAGGCAAGCTTGATGAGATGAACCGTTTAACAGAGATGGATATCTCAAGTGGTACTGCTGGAGGGATCAGCACCTTTGCGGGAGCCGCTTCTCAGCAAATGACATTTGAATATGAAGCTAACAGCTTATTGAAACGTCAAGCTTCTTCCAATAGCTTAAGTACAAGCTTTAGTTACAATGGTTACGATTTATCAGGTGTGAATATTGGAGGAGGATCATCTTCCCAACAGTTCACCTACGACTATGATAACAACAAGAATATTATAAACCGAACACAGAACGGAACGACGGACCAGTTCACGTATGATTCTCTGAGTAGAATCGAGAGTGAACAAAGTGATGGAAAAGACAAAACGTTCACGTATGATGATCAAGGGAACCGACTGACTATAGCAGATGGTCAAATTTCGGGGTTGAAGAATAGGAAATATACCTTTGATACATTGGATCGATTGATTGGAGTTACAGGTCAAGGAAAAGAGACTGTCGATGTTACCTATAGCTACAATGGAGATGGCCTATTATATGAACGTGTGACCAAGGATCAACGGATCCGTTACTATTATGATGAGGAAGGCAAGCTCCTAGCAGAAGCTACCATTGGAGTAGATAACGCACCTCGAGTATCCTACTTCTATATTTATGATCTGGATGGCCGTCTTTGGGCTCGTCAGAGCAAAACCAATGGCATGGAGTACTACCAGTTTAATGGACATGGTGATGTCGTTGGGTTAACCGATAAAGATGGTAATGAACTGAATAGTTACAGCTATGATATTTGGGGTAACCCAACGAATGAGAAAGAAGACGTTCCGAACGTATTCCGCTACTCCGGTGAATATTGGGACAGCGATACTGGACTTCAATATCTGCGCGCTCGATGGTATGATCCCAATACCGCACGATTTGTATCCAGGGATACGTATGAAGGAGAACTCACGAATCCGTTAAGTATGAATTTGTATTCGTATGTTCAGAATAATCCGTTAACAAATGTGGATCCAAGTGGACACCTGACGCTAAGTTGTGCTGCGCTTTGTTTTGCAGCAGGTACTGTAATCGAAACATCGGAAGGGCCTAAGGCGGTTGAAAACATTCAGGTAAATGACCGTGTATTGACAAAAGATGAAGAGAGCGGCGACCTAAGCTATCAGCCAGTCGAGAAAACGTTCAATCGTATCACGAATGAAACCTATCATATTCATGTCAACGAAACAGAAATCGTAACCACGGCAGAGCATCCTTTCTGGGTAGTAGGTATAGGTTGGATAGAGAGTCGAGGGTTGCAAGTTGGCGATAATCTGATAAATGATGAAGGTAAGGAATATAAGATTGATCAGATTGAAATAAAAGCTGAAGAAATCATCGTCTATAACTTTGGTGTGCATAAAAACCATAACTATTTTGTAACGAATCTGAAGCTATGGACCCACAATTGCGGAAATAATATAGGAGGGCGAATTAGTTCTGGACAAAGCATAGGTAGATCAGGTATGGGTAGTAGTGTGAAATCTTCTACTAAAGCGTCGGTCGGAAAGTCTACATCCATTAAACCAGGTACAACCATTAAGGCCTCGAATGGCTTAAATACAACACTGAGCCAACAAATGTTTGTAAAGAAGGCGCCTTTTAATACAAATATTATTAATTCTGGTATAAAAACTCTGAAGAAATTTAACATTAATAATGCATATGTGAAACCAAAGCATTTGTCAATAACAGGAGGAAAGGGTGCGAAGTTTTTAGGAAATACTAAGAAAGAGGCCGAGGAATTATTGAAAAAAATAATGCAAAATGGAAAAGTCAAAAAAATAGAAAATAATGGTTTGACTCAACAAGGGAATAACTCATACGAAATAATTATCGATGCAGGGAAAGTAGTGGGAACAAAGGGAGAGACTTCGGTAAAAATCATTCTTTCTGAAGACGGCGCAATGTTGTCTGCATATCCAGTTAAATAGGAGGGGAAACAATATGTCAACTTTGTTTGAAAGATTTTTAGATGATGAAATATCGTCGCAAGAATTATATGAATCTATTTATGATTTTGTAACTTCCTTTCATATTAGAAGTGGTGAGTTCGAAGGGAATTACTATGTAATTAAAAAAATAGACAAAAATAATTTTTTTGTTTTTCCAGAGAATGTTTATCCAGATAATCACAGAGAAATTCCAAATTGCATTTCTATCTATAGAGATAATTTAATCAAGAACATAAACGCACATGCAACGAAACAAGGCTTTATTATTAAAGGATAGAGCCAATTGTTACAAATAGAGTAACCTTAATTGGCTTCCTGCCCTTTAAGGTTCTTTAGTGTGGGTTGGAGTCAGGTGCAGTTTAAGGAATATGTATTCAAAAACGACAGAAGAGTTGAGTACAATCTTTAGTTACAATAGTTACGATTTATCAGGTGTGAATATTGGGGGAGGATCATCTTCCCAACAGTTTACCTACGACTATGATAACAACAAGAATATTATAAACCGAACACAGAACGGAACGACGGACCAGTTCACGTATGATTCTCTGAGTAGAATCGAGAGTGAACAAAGTGATGGAAAAGACAAAACGTTCACGTATGATGATCAAGGGAACCGGCTGACTATAGCAGGTGGCCAAATTTCCGGGTTGAAGAATAGGAAATATACCTTTGATACATTGGATCGATTGATTGGAGTTACAGGTCAAGGTCAAGGAAAAGAAGCTATCGATGTTACCTATAGCTACAATGGAGATGGTCTATTATATGAACGTGTGACCAAGGATCAACGGATCCGTTACTATTATGATGAGGAAGGCAAGCTCCTAGCAGAAGCTACCGTTGGAGTAGATAACGCACCAAGAGTTACGTACTTCTATATCTATGATCTAAGTGGACGGCTTTGGGCTCGTCAGAGCAAAACCAATGGCATGGAGTACTACCAGTTTAATGGACATGGTGATGTTGTTGGGTTAACCGATAAAGATGGTAATGAACTGAATAGCTACAGCTATGATATTTGGGGTAACCCAACGAATGAGAAAGAAGACGTTCCGAACGTATTCCGCTACTCCGGTGAATATTGGGACAGCGATACTGGACTTCAATATCTGCGCGCTCGATGGTATGATCCCAATACCGCAAGGTTTGTATCCAGAGATACGTATGAAGGGGAACTCACGAATCCGTTAAGTATGAATTTGTATTCGTATGTGGAGAATAATCCGTTAACAAATGTGGATCCAAGTGGACACCTGACGCTAAGTTGTGCTGCGCTTTGTTTTGCAGCAGGTACTGTAATCGAAACATCGGAAGGGCCTAAGGCGGTTGAAAACATTCAGGTAAACGACCGTGTATTGACAAAAGATGAAGAGAGCGGCGACCTAAGCTATCAGCCAGTCGAGAAAACGTTCAATCGTATCACGAATGAAACATATCATATTCATGTCAACGAAACAGAAATCGTAACCACGGCAGAGCATCCTTTCTGGGTAGTAGGTATAGGTTGGATAGAGAGCCGAGGGTTGCAAGTTGGCGATAATCTGATAAATGATGAAGGTAAGGAATATAAGATTGATCAGATTGAAATAAAAGCTGAAGAAATCATCGTCTATAACTTCGGTGTGCATAAAAACCATAACTATTTTGTAACGAATCTGAAGCTATGGACCCACAATTGCGGAAATAATATAGGAGGGCGAATTAGTTCTGGACAAAGCATAGGTAGATCAGGTATGGGTAGTAGTGTGAAATCTTCTACTAAAGCGTCGGTCGGAAAGTCTACATCCATTAAACCAGGATCAGCTGCTAGTGCTAATAAGAGCAGTACAAAAACTAGTCAGTCGAAAACAACTAAAATTCAACCATCTAGTGCAACATCAACGGATTTGCTTAAAAAAGAGCAATTAAGTATAAAAAATTCTAGTAATAAGAACAGTGATAAAAAGAGTCGAAGCACCCCCGCAGATACAGGAATACCAAACTCTACAAAAGTTGATAGAGATGTCAAAGGAAAGATAACAAAATACACAACATATGGTCCTGATGGGAAAATCCAAAAGGAAGTAAGGATTACTGGTATTGAACATGGCCCTACTATACCAAGACCGAATGTAAAGGAGCCGACTTTTAACATCAATCCTAAAACAGGGGTGAAGTTTCAGAATGGCTATAAGGTTCGACCTGCTCATTCTAATGAGTTGCCAATGTGAAAATAGTTAACACAACATATGATACAGATGGTTATAAGGCTAGGCTTGCACATTCTGTTGTAATTTTAAAGAGCATATTAATTTTAAAAGACTACAATAAGCATAAGAGTCATCTGAAAAAATCCATCTATTTCTGATAGTTCGTTGTTTAATTTCTATTAAGGGGGGGCTTATTGATATGGAATTGTTTCATGATGATATGATTCAAGAGTTTATAGAGTATAAAAATGCTAACCCTAACAATTTTAGCTGGTGGAATTATGTGAATATAAAGGCTGATTTACAGACTGCATTAGCATTTGCGAAGTTTTTTTACCCTGAGATAGTTGAGGTAGAAGGATATTTTCTATTAAAAGACAGATACAATGAAGAACTATTCGAAGATTGGAAGGTGAATTGTGAAAATGATAGGATTTCTGTTGAGAAAATGATGAATTTATATGAATTAAAAGATTTCTTCCATATCAATGAAACCGAACAAGAAAATAAAATGGAACAGGAAAAAATTCTCGGTGACATATTAAAGATGTTTTGGTCTATGAGTTTCCAACAAAGGTTTCCTAGTAAAGATATTACAGTTGAAGTTTTTGAAGAATGGGATTCATTATTTATCACAGTCTATGAGATCAAATAGTATATTTGATTCTACTGTTGTAAAAAAGTTCATTGAAGATTTCATAGATAATCTTCTACTTAACTCTAAAAACTATAGTGAAGCCAAGGGATTTTACAAGAAAATGAAGACTTAATAACGAAATAGTCGGTTTACTACCTTGATTAGCTTTAGGCTTTCAAGGTTTTTTTATTTGGTGGGGGCTACCCAGTGCCGAATGAATACATCATTCAACCAATAACACATATACCTTTGATACATTGGATCGACTGATTGGGGTTACAGGTCAAGGTCAAGGAAAAGAGACTATCGATGTTACCTATAGCTACAATGGAGATGGCTTATTATATGAACGTGTGACCAAGGATCAACGTATCCGCTATTATTATTATGATGAGGAAGGCAAGCTCCTAGCGGAAGCTACCATTGGAGCGGATAACGCACCTCGAATATCCTACTTCTATATTTATGATCTAAGTGGACGGCTCTGGGCTCGTCAGAGCAAGACCAATGGCATGGAGTACTACCAGTTTAATGGACATGGTGATGTTGTTGGGTTAACCGATAAAGATGGTAATGAACTGAATAGTTACAGCTATGATATTTGGGGTAACCCAACGAATGAGAAAGAAGACGTTCCGAACATATTCCGCTACTCGGGAGGATATTGGGACAGCGATACTGGACTTCAATACCTGCGCGCTCGTTGGTATGATCCTAATACCGCAAGGTTTGTATCCAGAGATACGTATGAAGGGGAACTCACGAATCCGTTAAGTATGAATTTGTATTCGTATGTGAGTAATAATCCGTTAACAAATGTGGATCCTAGTGGACATCTGATGCTAAGTTGTGCTGCGCTTTGTTTTGCAGCGGGTACTGTAATCGAAACATCGGAAGGGCCTAAGGCGGTTGAAAACATTCAGGTAAACGACCGTGTATTGACAAAAGATGAAGAGAGCGGCGACCTAAGCTATCAGCCAGTCGAGAAAACGTTCAATCGTATCACGAATGAGACCTATCATATTCATGTCAACGAAACAGAAATCGTAACCACGGCAGAGCATCCTTTCTGGGTAGCAGGTATAGGTTGGATAGAGAGCCGAGGGCTGCAAGTTGGCGATAATCTGATAGATGATGAATGTAAGAATACAAGATTGATCGGATTGAAATAAAAGATGAAGAAACGACCGTCTATAACTTCCGTATGCATAAAAACCATAACTATTTTGTAACGAATCTGAAGCTATGGACCCACAATTGCGGAAATAATATAGGAGGACGAGTTAGTTCTGGACAAAGCATAGGTAGATCAGGTATGGGTAGTAGTGTGAAATCTTCTACTAAAGCGTCGGTCGAAAAGTCTACATCCATTAAACCAGGTACAACCATTAAGGCCTCGAATGGCTTAAATACAACACTGAGCCAACAAATGTTTGTAAAAAAGGCATCTTTTAATACAAAGACGCTTGGTAGAGGCTCGATTAACGCTAAAAATGTGAGGTTTTCTCAGGATAGTATTTCACGTAAATTTAGTGATGGAAAGACTGTCGACGATACTATTAAGGGATTAAAGAATGGGAGTATTAAATCGAGGGACTTGCCCGAGATAAGAATTTTCATGAAAGGTGGTAAACTATATACTTTGGATAATCGTCGTTTGTATGCGGCTCAAGAAGCAGGAGTTGAAGTAAGATACAGAATGGCTACGTCAGAAGAAGTTTCTAAAGAAGCGTGGAAATTTACCACGAAAAATGATGGCACATCAATTAGAGTGAGGTAAGGAGTGAGAATATGATACTAATTGCATTTGATGAAATGGAGATACATGTAACTCCATTGGAAGAAATAAAGATGACCACAACAGATATTTCAATCGAGTTTGATGATTCAGACGAAGTGAGATGGAGGGCAAGCTTTAGTCCGTATCAAGCTTTTAAGGTTACAACTGTAGACTGCATTGAAACAGCACCTTTTTTGGTTGATGGTAAAAGACCTCACCAAATACTTGAAGTTACTCATTCAGATTGGTTAAATGAATTAAGATTAACTCTTGCTGAGAAAGACGCGTCTGCAAAGTTTCTTGAAAAGGCTCATCATTATGTATTTCCATTTCAAGATATAATAATTGAAGTCGTGGGATGGGAACTAATATTAGAAAAGCTGTAATTAGCTTGAGACCTTGATTGGTTTAACCCTTTCAAGGTTTCTCTTTTTTTTGTTTGTACGTTGATAACGCTGAGGCTCATCTTGCTCCAATCATTTTCGTATTGTCTTCGGATCTCTTCCTAATTCTTTAGCGATATGTGTGACATACATTCCTTTCAAGTGCATTTCCTTGATCATAAAAGACTCCCTATTCTTGACCCTAGATTCCTCTCCCCTCGGAGAGTATGTCGGCTAATTATGAGGAATTTTCAACTGCTGATATTAGGTGTTTTACAATTGATGTTCACAGCAGATGTAGGGATATATATGAAGGGGAAATCACGTACCCGTTTCGCTAAGTGTAGATGCTCATTCTATAAGATACAAGTGCAGTAGACCATTATAATTTAGAAATTCAAACTAAAACATCTGCTGGGAAATGGGAAACCAGAGAGTCATATCATATTGTGGTAGATAAGGATGGAAATATGATTGATAGATTTTAGAAGGAGGGAATGTTGTGAAATATGTAATTGATATAGAAAATGATGATAATGATGAATTTGAGAATCAAGCGGATAACGTGGGTGTATTTGCAAGTTTTTGATAGTGAGGGAAATGATATAACAAAGCAATCGAAAGTATCGTTATTTTTAAGCAAAAATGCACTTTTAGGTTTAGGAACTGAATTGATACGATTAGCTCATAATTATAAAGAAGGAAAACATTATCATTTAGAACCAGCTAGTAAAGATTGGATGGTTCAAACCCTAGGGGTTTTTTTAACACCAGATAGCAGTAAATTTATAGTAGGATGTAGTGATGAGGATAGTATTGATGAATATTTTAAGGATAGAAACAATTAGTTCAACGATAAAATGAATTTTTACATATAAGAAGAACTCCCTATCAAGAACGTGATAGAATGCACTACTATGATAATCTTTAAAGGAGAGAGCGACTGTGGAGGGGTATCATATCCATAATTTATATAATAAGTCCGAAGATGAAAACAATATTGAAGTAATAAGTTTACTACATTCATTTGTTGCAGATGGAGAAGAATTGTTGTTTATGACAAATGGAATAACTCAATTTAATTCATTCTCAGTATACGAACGAGAAGTATTTAGAAATGGTGATTGGGTGCATCCATTTGATCCTCCAGGGGGCTATTATTCCAATCAAATATGGTATGTCCCTAAATCAGATGAGGAAATTGAAGACATCATTACAGAAGATTGGTACTTTACATGTATAGTTCATAAAGTAGGAAGACCATTTTATGATAGAACATTCGTATTACACATGCACGAAGAATTAGATGGTTACATGCTTTCGGTACATTGTGAAGAACCAGACCTGTTTGATGGCATTCTACCTAGATTACAGATTTTTATTAAAAATGGTTTGAAACTATTCTAGTATGAAATCAATGGCCAAAGAAAGATTGTAGATGATAAGGTTATTGTTGAATATGATGGAATTGGTATCACAGTTATTGTTATTAATTAAGAAGATTAGCTGACATCGATATGATATCGGTATCAGTATCAGCTTGTTAGTGTATCTTAAAAAGATTAGCATGATGAATAACGAGGAGGAGGATGGTGATTGAACGATTTTAATGAGCTAATTGTTATGAGTAAGAAAACTAGAAAAAAGCCAAAAGAAGGAGATATGTTTCTTATTCAACCATTAGAGGATACATACTATTACGGAAAAGTTATAAAGATAAATATAAATAGTACGAATCCTTTTTTGAACGGATGGAACTTGGTGTATGTATATAATACGCTTGTATACGGTCGAGACAATAACTTCTATGATTTAGTAGATGTTAATCATTTACTTATCCCTCCAATTGTAACTAATAATAGAGGTTGGTATGATGGATATTTTGAAACAGTAGGATCTCAACCCGTAAGTAGTGATGAACTAAATTTGAGTTATGGATTTATGGATAATAGTAAGGATAAACATATTTTTAGAAATGAAGAAGGGGTAGAATTAGAGATTCAACCTGTGCATATTTCTGGATATGGTCTTGTAAGTTATGGTGGTATTGGAAGGGCTATTCATAGATTATTGAATAATGCACCTCATTTAATGTAAGCCACTTTGATATATGTGAGAATATACTCAATAGTATTACAGATCCATTATGGTTAAAATCCATAATGGATCTGTTTTTAGTTCTATGTGTTTTTCCTAGTACAACCTAATCTATTGATCCCGCAGAACAAACCCTGGAACCAGACGGATGTAAATTAATTCCCCAACCAATTCCACAATGGTCTGCGTGACTATAACGGCGGCTGCAATCGTGGACCATTCATCCGGTAAGGCTAATGCCAACGGAAGGACAACGAGTGAATTACGTGTTCCTGAACTGAAAATAAGCGCTCGACCTGCTCCTATATCTAAATGGAACAGCATAGCCATTAATCTTGCTATCGCTGGCATGATGATAAGAAATACAACATAAATCGGAATGACATGAACAATGACGTTGAAATCGGCATAGACCTTCTCGATCTGAGATGCCACGACAATGATCAGGGCAAGTGCCATGAATGGAACCGGCAACCAAGCGGTTGCTTGTAGTACAGATTGTCCCTTGGGTCTACGTTTTGCCCATACTTGTGTAAGTACGGCAAAGAATAATGGCAACACGATCAAAGTGAGGAACGCTTCTACAAACGGACCTACTTTTACAATATTAGCTGCCTCTTTTCCAATAAATAACCATAGATATAAAGGCAGTAATATCATTTGAACGACGAACAGAATTGGTGTTGCAGCTAACATTAACTTCTCATTTCCACGCCCTAGCAGTGTGAACACAATAACGTAATCGATACACGGCGTAAGTAAAACAAGGTAAACTCCAACTAGGACAGAGGGAGTCTGTGGGAATAGTTGTGTAAGTAGCCAGACGACAATGGGAACGAGTATGAAATTAGTAATGAGTAATGCGGCGATAAATTTTCTGTTCGATAGGGACTTCCTTAGGTGGAGAAAAGGAATCTGTGCAAACATGCTATACAACAGAATGGCTAGAATGGGAGAAATGGTGTAGTACAGAAAGGAACTTACGTTAGGACTTGCCATGCCTATCATAGTTCCAATGAATAGAGAGACTACATAGATCCAAATTTGTTTATTCTCAAGTTGTTCTCTTGTGATCACTTGAATGAGTAACCTCCTAATCAGATATGTAAAAGGGCGTTTTATAACCTAAAGGTTCACTATTATAATCATACAGTACTGCACTCGAAGAAAGTAATAAAACACTCCAAAAATACGTTACATATAGAGCTCTCCCAAAAATAAGGGATTGGCTATATTTGCAACTGAATGTATTATAGATATAACTATTAGAGGGTTTTGACCACTATTTTAAATTATTCGATGGGGGATTTGTATGAAATATATTAGCACAAGAGGCCATGTAGAGCCTCAAGGGTTCATTGATACAGTACTCATGGGGTTAGCAGATGATGGGGGATTAATGATTCCAGAGACGATCCCACAGGTATCACCAGCAATGTTGAAAGAGTGGAGCACATTAAGTTATAAGGAGTTATTTCTTCAAATTTTCTCACTTTATATAGATGATGAGATTCCTTATGAAGATCTGAAGGAAATGGTGGATAAGAGTTACGCCAGTTTCCGTTCTGCCGAAGTAACACCTGTGAAGAAATTGAACGATTCTCTCTATATTCTTGAGTTGTTTCATGGTCCCACATTTGCCTTTAAGGATGTAGCATTGCAATTCATGGGTGAGTTCTATTCCTATGTGTCCAAGAAGCAGAATAAAATCATTCATATTCTTGGAGCAACCTCAGGAGATACAGGAGCAGCCGCGATCCAAGGTGTTCGAGGAAAAGAAGGCATCAAGATTTGTATTCTGCATCCACACGAGAAAGTAAGTAAGGTGCAAGAACTGCAAATGACTACGGTGAATGATAAGAACGTATTGAACCTTTCGGTAAAAGGTAATTTCGATGATTGTCAGAAACTCATTAAAGAGCAATTTGCAGATTTAGATTTCAAAAGCAAACATAACCTTCGTGCGATCAACTCGATTAACTTCGTTCGGATCTTGGCACAAACCGTTTATTACTTCTATGCCTATTTCCAAGTGAAACAAGGAGATCAATCGAAGAAAGTGAATGTCAGTGTTCCTTCGGGCAACTTTGGGAATATCTTCTCAGGTTTCCTAGCGAAGATGATGGGCTTGCCGATCCATAAGTTAATCATTGCAACGAATGAGAATAATATTCTTGAGCGGTTTGTGAAGACTGGTGAATATAAGCCTGGCGACTTCAAGAGTACACATAGTCCTTCGATGGATATCCAAGTGGCGAGTAACTTTGAAAGATATCTCTATTATTTCTTAGGTCAAGATGCGGAGAAAGTGTCCGCTTATATGAAGAATCTTCAGAACGCTGGAGAGATTGTGATTAGCGCAGACGATTTAGTACGCGTACAAGATGATTTCGAAGCTTATGGAGCTAGTAACGAACAATGCTTACAATTGATCAGCACATATACAGCAGAGTATGATTATTTGCTGGACCCACATACGGCTTGCGGTGTGGCAGCTTATGAAGCGTTCAATGGTGAAGATGAAATCTGTATCTCGTTCGCTACGGCTCACCCTGCTAAATTTAATGAAGCGATCGCACAATGTGATATTAAGCAGGAGTTCCCAACAGAGATCGAGCAATTGTTCTCTAAGCCACAACATCAGTTAGTTATTGATCATAATAAGGAAGCCATCGTAAGTGAACTTGAAGCTTTCTATACTAAATAAAGATAAGCGACAGGGATATCGCTGAAACACAGAATAGCCTACTGACGGGATGACTTGTCAGTGGGTTATTTCTATTGGTATTTCATTGAGAGGAGAGAGGAATTAGAGAGTAAGGCCAGTAATGGTATAATATAAAAGAAGTAGTGATTTTATTATAAGGAGCTAAAAATGATGAGAGAAGCATTTCTAATGGGTCTGATTGAAAAAGCGAGAGAAAGAGTCATTCTGCAAGTAGAACAGGTCTCGGAATCTCAACGAAATGTTGTGCCTACGGGATTTAATAACAGTCTCCATTGGCAACTTGGACATATTATTACGGTTGCAGATGGACTCATACTTGGTTATGGAGGACTGGGACCTAAGATGCCAGCCTCATACTCCAAATTATTCGGTAACGGAACGAAACCAGCAGATTGGCAGGAGGAGCCACCACATTGGGATACTCTTATCCTTCAGTTGCGCGAGCAATTACATGCCTTGCAGGATACGCTTCATGACAAACTAGATGAACCCGTAGCCGTGAAGGATAACTTCGCCAAGGCGGAGACGATTGGTGAACTCGTACAACTCAATATGTCTCATGAGAATTTACATTTAGGTATGATTACGGCAATGGTGAAAGTATTAAAGTTGAATAACACTAATGTTGGTATATCATAACCATAGATATAACTCGTACAATGAAGAAAAAGGGAATTTGAGATCAATCTCAAATTCCCTTTTGGTTGCTACTAATCTTTAAGATAAACCTAGCCATACAGCTTGCATCTGCTGTAAACTTTGCTGCACATCAAGCACCCGTTGATTCTCGGAACCACGCCATTCTAGCTTCAGATTCCTTTGCTCTAATATAAACTTCCCATCAATAAGTACGTCGCAATAGGAAAGTAACTCTAATCGAGACGGATCTGCGATGATCTCTTCGAAGGTATATCCTGACCAGACCCAGATATCTTTATCCATACATTCATGCTTGATTCTCTTGACGAGATTCAATAACCCCACAACATTCTGGAAGGGCTCACCTCCCAATATAGAGAATCCAGATATTCTGACATAGTCAATATTCAGGTCACGGATAACCTGATCCTCAAAGGCTTGTGTGTAAGGTGTACCATAGTTAAAACTCCACGTAAGTGGATTGAAACATCCCTTACAATGATGCTGACATCCTGATGTGAAGAGCGAATGGCGTAGTCCTTTGCCATTAATGACATCGAATTTCTTATAATCTGCTATATTCATCGGGTCACATATGCTTTACGCGAGAGAGGACCTCTTTTTGTTTACCCGCATTAAATGGTCTTTGACTAGGTTCAGATAGATACCCACAGCAGCGTCTAATGACTGATGACGTCTTAGGATCACGATTACCGCAATTGGGACACTCGAACCCTGTGTTTGTAGCTTCAAATTCCCCTTCAAATCCGCATTCTAAACATTTGTCTGTCGGGGTATTGGTTCCAAAGTAAGGCACATTCTCATATGCATAATCCCACACGGCTTCTAATGCTTCCGGATTCTTCACAAGGGAATCGAATTCGCAATAGGTAATGAATCCACCGTTGGCGTGATGAGGGTACTCTTTCTCGAAAGCAATCTTCTCAAATGGAGTCACCTTTTTGTTCACATCCAAGTGGAAGGAATTGGTGTAGTACCCTTTATCCGTAACCCCATCAATCGCCCCGAATTGCTCCTCATCTAATTTACAGAAGCGATAACACAAGGACTCTGCCGGAGTAGAATACAGACTGAATCCATATCCCGTTTCATTCTTCCATTGTTCTGTCTTGGCACTCATATACTTCACAATGTCTAATCCTTTTTGCCGAAGCGCAAGATCATCGTACATATGTTGACCGTATAGGGCAAGAATCGTCTCGTGGATCCCAATGTATCCAAGGGAGATACTAGCTCTACCATTCTCTAGTAGATGATCAATCGTATCCTCTGGTTGGAGTCGACTGCCTGCTGCACCCTCCATATATAGAATAGGAGCTACTTTGGCTTGGACTCCCTTTAAACGTTGAATACGATACATCAGTCCTTCTTTACAGGTATCCAGCAACTCATCGAGTAGAAGATAGAACTCTTTCTCGGAGCCCTTCGCACGAATGGCAATCCGTGGGAGATTGGCTGTAACGACGCCCATATTGAATCTACCATCATGAATGGCTTGTCCATTCTCTTCGTATGCACCTAAGAAGGATCTGCATCCCATAGGGAACTTGAAGGATCCTGTAATTTCTTTCACTTTGGGCACAGAGATAATGTCTGGATACATGCGAAGAGTGCTACAGGTTAAAGCCAATTTTTTAATATCGTAGTTGGGGTCTTCAGGCTTTAGATTCACGCCTTCTTCCATACCAAAGATCAGCTTAGGGAATACAGGAGTCTTGCCGTCCTTACCTAGACCTCTAATTCGATTCTTAAGGATAGCAATCTGAATCTGTCTCTCTGCCCAAGATGTTCCTCTGCCGAATCCAAAGGTGCTGAAAGGGGTCTGTCCGTTCGCGCTTACGAGTGTATTAATCTCATACTCTAGTGATTGAAAGGCGTCGAATGTTTCTTTCTCCGTAAGTTTCTTCGCATAGTCGAAACACCTTGGATATTCAGCGTGTAACTTATGATTGTCATAAGAGATGTCTAAGGAATCAATCACGATGGAGTCTAGCATGTACAGCCACTCAAGCCCATTCTTGTAATGTTTCTTGAACGAATGACCGACGTAGGGAGCCAGAATAGTATCGATCTCATTAATCGTATTTCCACCATAAATATGACTAGCTACCTGAGCAATGATTTGTGCTGTAATGGCTGTTGCTGTGGTGATCGATTTAGGTGTTTCGATCTGAGCATTACCAAGCTTGAAGCCATTCTCTAACATCCCTTTTAGATCAATCAGCATACAATTATAGATAGGGAAATACGGGCTATAATCCTGATCATGAAAATGAAGTTGGCCACTATTATGTGCCTCAACGACTTTTTTAGGAATCATATAGGTCTGAGCGAAATCCTTCGCCATAATTCCAGCAAGTAAGTCTCTTTGCGTAGGAATGGTAGCGCCGTCTTTATTCGAATTCTCTTTCAATACTTCTTCATTCGTAAGATCGAGGAGACCTTGAACTTTCTTATCTAGACTGCCACGTTCACGTCGTTTTAGCGTCCGAATCTCCCGATACCCTATGTACTCTTCAGCAACGTCTTTTCTCGAACTATTCATGAGTGCAGACTGTACTTCATCTTGTATATGTTCAATATCAATCTTTTCGAATTTAGATATTTTATGAGTTACTTTATCTGCGATGCGTTGTGCGATATCCAGATCTATTTGCTTCTCTGTGCAATCCATAGCTTTACATATAGCATCGATAATTTTATGCTGGTTAAAGGCAACTTCCGTTCCATCTCGTTTGATAACTAACGTAATAATCAACCCTTTCTCCGTACTGTCACGTGAGTATATCATTCAAATTTGGATTGACTTTGTTACATTTGTCACATCGAATTCATTCATTTTTAAAAATTAAAATTCAAAAAGATGTCGCTTGACACGTTCACATATGAACGATGCGGACCTCATGAATCTAGCATGAATGGAAGGAGAATCATGAACATGATAGACTTCATAAGGAAAAGGTTTGAGGGAATAGATGTAAAGACTATTGAAGGGTGAGTGCACAGGATGGCCATTTTTCAATTTAATCCATTTAGACCATCGGAATCTGCGTCGCATCTTCACCTTCTGTTCTGGGGCAAAGAGGATTGTGTGCCAGGACATACGGTAGGGCCGGGTGTCAGAGACGTATATAAGATTCATTTCATACATAAAGGAAAAGGAATAGTTCGCGTAGGAACAGAGACACATCTGCTAGTAGCGGGACAAGCTTTTCTAATCATTCCCAATGTGGTGTACTATTACGAAGCAGATCATGACGAACCATGGACCTATTCATGGATAGGATTTGAAGGGACAGACGTGCCAGAGATTCTAAGTCGAACCTTGGTATCTCCTGAGAGCCCTGTTTTTGCAATGGATAATAGGATGATGCCCACGTTATATGATCAATTATCAACGGTTGATCTGGAGAGTGGTGCTGTAGATTTACGATTGCAGGCTATTTTGTATGATTTCATGGCAGCATGGGTAGAAGTAACCTCAGATACATCTTCTCCTGTTTTGATATCGGGGAGGCAAGAGTCTTATGTGCATCAGACATTAGAATTCTTACATACACACTATAGTGAAGATATCTCATTGGAGGGGCATGCCGATCGTCTGGGTCTTGACCGCAAACATTTAAGTGTGATCTTCAAAAAGGCACTCGATGTACCCCCTCGTCAATATTTGCTTCATTACCGTATGAATAAGGCTTGTGAATTACTTAATATGAGAGACTTCACTGTTGGAGAGGTGGCAAGATCGGTTGGATATCAGGACCCGCTGTTATTCTCCCGAATGTTCAAGAAGGTTATCGGAGTCTCCCCGAAAAATTATCGAAATAATAGGATTCAATCAGACATTAATCCATAAATTCCGTCCTTCCTGTTATGGGATGTTATCCATCGATTGCCTATAATGAGTTGATAATACATAAGGAGTGGGTATAAGTGACTTATTTAGCAGATGATAAACGCTATGAAATGATGACATATAGAAGATGTGGCAAAAGTGGACTGAAGCTACCAGCTATTTCGCTTGGGTTGTGGCATAATTTCGGTGGGATAGATACGTATGAGAATGGACGAGCTATGATCCGAAGAGCTTTCGATCTGGGTATTACTCATTTCGATCTGGCGAACAACTATGGACCACCCGCTGGTTCTGCAGAGGAGACTTTTGGCAGAATCTTGAGAGATGACTTTAAAACTTATCGTGATGAGATGATTATCTCGACCAAAGCAGGTTATTACATGTGGCCTGGTCCATATGGGGAGTGGGGATCCAAGAAAAGTCTAGTTGCTAGTCTTGATCAGAGCCTAACGCGATTAGGACTCGACTATGTGGATATCTATTATCACCATAGACCGGATCAAGATACACCTCTTGAAGAAACAATGGCTGCACTCGACTTGATTGTCCGTCAGGGGAAGGCACTCTATGTAGGTCTGTCAAATTATTCACCTGAGATGACAATCAAAGCTTCTCGAATCCTGAAAAGATTAGGAACACCTTGCTTGATTCATCAGCCGCAATATTCAATGTTGGGACGCGCACCTGAACAAGGGTTGTTAGATGTGTTGCAGGAGGAAGGAATAGGTTCCATTGCATTCTCACCTTTACACAAAGGCATTCTTACGGATCGTTATTTAAATGGAATCGCAGCGGATTCCCGAGCTGCAGGACCAAGTGTCTTCTTAAATACAAGTGAATTGACGGAAGAACTATTAGCTAAAGTGTCTGAACTTAATGATCTGGCTAAAGAACGAGACCAAAAGTTATCCCAAATGGCATTAGCTTGGACACTCCGGGGTGGAAAGGTCACTTCTGCTCTAATCGGGGCAAGTAAGGTCAGTCAAATTGAAGACGCTGTAGGAGCAATCCATAATCTGAATTTTACGGATGAAGAACTTGCTCGCATCGATCGTATATTAGCTTAAATAGAGAAAACCCTATAGAAGGAGCACTAATGACGATGTAGTCATAAGGTGCTCCTTTTTCCTATGAGAATATTTATGATAAAATAAGTCGTTGGTTCATAATAAGAGATCGGCGCATAAGAAGTAAAAAGGAGATCATATATATGTCTGAAGCGATTGAAGTATTTAGAGGGGAATTTATTGAAAGTTCACATCACATTCACGTAGCTGTTGTAGATCATGAAGGAAAGCTACTGTACTCATATGGAGACCCGAACCGATTGACGTTTCCACGTTCGGCAATGAAGCCATTTCAAGCCGTTCCGCTTGTAGAGACGGGAACAGCGAAAGCACTCGGATATAGTGCTGCTGAAATTTCTATAAGCTGTGCATCCCACAGTGGAGAACCGTTTCATCGTGAAGCGGTATTGAATATCCTTGAAAGAGCGGACTTAGAAGAGAATGATTTACAGTGTGGAATTCATGTTCCGAGAGATACCGCTAGTTATAAAGAGCTTATTCGAGAAGGCAGGGAGCTTACACCGGTATTCAGTAATTGTTCGGGGAAACATTCCGGTATGCTAGCAACATCAGTGCATATGAATGAAGACATTCACACGTACCCTGAAATTGGACATCCCGTTCAACAGCGTATTCTTAAGGTGATTGAAGATGTTTGTCAATATCCTAAAGAAGACATTGGTATTAGTGTAGATGGTTGCGGTCTGCCCGTACATCAGATCCCACTCTACAATGCAGCATTGGGCTTCGCCCGTCTGGCGCACCCACAGGGAACAGTATCAGAGACAAGAGCCGCAGCACTTGAAACCATTCGAGATGCGATGATGGAGCATCCTGAGATGGTCGCTGGAACGAACCGATTTGATACGGATGTCATGAGAGCTTTCAAAGGGAACTTGGTCAGCAAATTAGGAGCAGAAGGGGTACAGTGTATAGGTATCGTTGATCGAGGTATAGGTATTGCGATCAAGACGGAAGATGGAACCGAGCGTGCAGCAGGTGTTGCGGCGATGGAAGTGTTGAGACAGCTAGGAATTGGTGATGAAACAACAAATGTATTGTTGAAAGATTACATTCATGCACCTGTACTCAATGCGAGAAACGTTAAAATCGGCGTTGTGAAAGCGAATTTTGTGTTGAAGTAGTTGAAAAATAGTAAAACCCACCCTAAAGTTCGTGAATGAGGGTGGGGTTTTTTTGGAATCAGCTTACGTTTGAATCCTTCAAATTTCTGTGAGTTCGTCATCGTTATTCTCCCCTCTGTCTGGGCCAATGTTGTATCCACATTAGCAATTAACTGATCCAATTGTGCGCGTCTCGCAAGTAGTTTCACACGATGTTCTCTCAGTGCATATGTTCCATCAAAGGAGGGTGAGGTGATGATTTCCTTAATCCTGTCTAAGCTAACACCCAACTCTCTGTAGAAAAGAATCTGTTGTAACCGTTCCACTTCGGGCTGACCATAGATCCGATATCCTGATGAGTTTGTTCTTGTGGTATCCAAAGAAAAAAAACTGCAGTCCTCTAATCAAAGAGTAAGCTGCAGTGTCATGGTGTTGGAAGCTTAATGTGTTACTTTGATATGCTGTCCTATGTGTTCTTTATTAGTAATTAAATCGGAGACCGTTACAAAGGAATAACCTCTCTTGACTAACTCGGGCAAAATGACTTTTAATGCCTCGACGGTCTGCGTACTATTGTACACATAATCGTGCATTAATACGATATCTCCATTATCAACGTTGTTAAGTACTTTATTTACGATTTTATCTACTCCTGGCGTAGTCCAATCCTTAGTATCTTGATCCCATGACCATAGAATCGTCAACAATTGATTCTCCTTGCAAATGTTAACAGCCAATTCGCTGTAACTACCACCTGGTGGCCGAAATAGCGTTGGTCTTTGTCCAGTAGCTAGATAAATAGCATCCTGTGTTCGAGTTAATTCGTTGAGTAATTTAGTCCTAGAGATATTCTCAAAAGAAGCATGATCAAAGGAATGATTCCCGATCTCATGTCCTTCGAGAAATGCTTGTTTCACAATTTCGGGGAATTTCTCTACACGATTTCCTACGACGAAAAAAGTCGCCTTAGCCTGGTATTTTTTCAAGAGACTAAGGATTTCAGGGGTGTTGTTATGATCGGGTCCATCATCAAAGGTCAACGCGATGACTTTGTTCTCTGAAGGGACTTCCCATACGATATCACCACGTTTCTCATAATATTCTCGTCCTTTGCTCGCAGTAGAGTATGGATTAGCATATGTAGTCGTGGTGAACAGATTAGCTATCGTGATTACGAGTAATATTCGTGTCAGGTTAAAGATATTCATGGGTCCTCCGGTGATAGATCTTATATTGGAATCATGAATGTAGGGTACACCACAACATAGGCATTTATTCTTTTGTATAAGCTACTTATTTAAAGTGTAGAAATAATTATAGATACTTGCATGCTTTAACTTATCTATTATGATTCCCATAACGTTATCTTTGTGTTGTCCTTGTGGGAGCTGTGTCCATATTTCTCTATACTTCTCTACTGCGGTTAGTTCGCCAAACAATGCGTGTTGGATACCCTCTAAAAAAGAGTTAGGTTGTTTATATTCTTCATTACTTATTCCGGTAATCTGTTCACCGGTGAGAGAAAGATATATTTGTCGGAAGATCTTCATGTGGAGCCGTTCATCGTCACGAATAGAAATAATAATGTTTCTCTGAGCATCCGAAGGAGCAGATTTGATTAATTCATCGTAGAACAACTCATGATTGGGTTCACTTTGAACGGAATATTTAATAAGCAGTAAGGCATTCTGATAGGCGCTGTCTACACGATACCAATAAGGTAATGAATTATACAATGCATTCAAAGCCTCCCTCGGGTTCATGATAATGTAAAATATGCATCATAGCCCAATGGGGTGTTCTAATGTTGACTGAAACTTTCAATAAATTTGGTTGCCAGGGAAGAAATATATTTATCTTTGATCCAGATGGCTGCAATTTGAGTTCGTAATGCTTCATTTTGAATCTCTTTGTAGATTAGATTCTCACGATTCGCAAGGTCAATAGCAGACTTTGGAACAATGCCGATGCCGAGTCCTGCATTTGCCCATAATAGTGTTGTACGTGCATCGTCATTTTTGCAAATGATGACAGGATCAAATCCCTCCTTCAAACAGGTCTCGCGAATAAGTTGTTCAAATCTGCGGTATATGATGAGCGGCTTATCTGCTAACTCGTTCACATCTATGCTGTCTTTAGTGGGTTCCCAATCCAATTCTGGTGTCATCACAGCGATCATAGGTTCAGACTGTGCATATCTGTATTCGAGGTTAGATGTGTTAAAGGGTGTTCTTACAATACCGACTTCTACAATCCCCTTCGATAATAGATCGATAATCATAAAGGTGTTCCCTTCATGAATTTCAAATTTGACCCCCGAATAGGTCTTGTGGAATTGGGAGAAACTTTCCGTCAATAGCGTTGCGCCTGATGATGAGACTGTGCCGATGGAGAGAGTCCCCTTAAGGCCCTTAGCGAAATCCTTGATTTCTCTTGTCGTAGAATCCGTTAATTCTAAGATTTGTTGTGCTCTATTTCGAAGGATGATTCCGGCATCTGTAAGTTGAATACTACGAGGTTTGCGCTCCACAAGTTGTACACCCAGCTCGTCTTCCAGAAGCTTAAGCTGTTGACTCAATGGGGGTTGGGCCATTTGAAGTTTCTTAGCTGCTGAGGTGATCTGACCTTCATCAGCTATCGCCAGGAAGTATTTGAGTTGTCTAATATCCATGGAAATCCTCCAATGTGAATTTGAGATATGAATAACGTATCGGAAGGATACGAAACAAATATTTTTAATATGATAAAAGGTATGCCATAATCATAACCGGTACTACATAATAGTCAAATATTTTACTAATTCTTAGGTTAGGTGATGATTACCTTGTTTAAACTAGCTATTTATCTAAGAGCGTACAAGAAAGAGGTCATTATCGGTCCGTTCTTCAAATTGTTGGAGGCGATATTCGAGTTACTTCTTCCCACGATCGTTGCGCTTATTATCAATAAAGGAATTGGAATGCGGGATACATCGTATGTATTCAAGATGGGTGCACTCATGCTTATCCTATCCATTGTGGGATTTGGCTGTTCTATGATCTGCCAGTATTATGCAGCGCGTGCTTCACAAGGATTTGGTACGACGCTACGTAATAAAATATTTAGACATATCTCATCACTCTCGTATGCAGAGATGGATAAGTACGGTACATCGTCCTTAATTAATCGAATAACGAATGATGTTAATCAACTTCAATTGGCTGTTGCTATGCTCATTCGTCTCGTGATACGTGCACCGTTCATCTGTATTGGTGCCATTATCATGTCGATGATATTGGATGTAAGATTATCACTTATTTTAATTGTCGCTACGCCTGTATTTGGGATTATTCTGTACTTTATTATCACACGTACAGCCCCGATTTATCGCTTATACCAACAGAAGTTAGATCGAATCGCTCTCGTGTTGAGTGAGAATCTTTCCGGGGTGCGTGTTATACGTGCCTTTGCAAAAAGTAGACAGGAGAGACAACGCTTCAATGAATCCTCAGAGGATTTAACACATACGGCGATTCGTGTAGGTCGAATTTCAGCTTTATTGAACCCGATGACAACTCTTGTCGTGAACGTTGCTATTATCGCTATTCTGTGGGTTGGTGGTATCCATATTAATGAAGGTCAGCTGTCACAGGGCGAGATCATAGCTTTCATTAACTACATTACGCAAATATTATTAGCTCTGATCGTCGTATCGAACTTAGTCATTATTTTTACCAAAGCATCCTCATCAGCAGCAAGAATTAATGAAGTGTTAGCGACAACCACATCGATCCTTGACCTTGGAGATATTCGTTCGAAGAGGATCACGAATAGCACACATGTACCTGCGATCCAATTTAATAACGTATCTTTTGGGTATAACAAAACCGGGGAGTTGGCGCTTGAGAACATTTCCATCGAGATCCAGCATGGGGAAACGGTAGGTATTATTGGGAGTACGGGTTCGGGGAAATCGACCTTTGTGAATCTCATTCCTCGATTCTATGAGGCGACACAAGGCGATGTACGGATTGATGGAGTGAATGTAAAGGATTATTCATTACAGCAATTACGAAGCAAAATAGGGATGGTTCCACAGAAAGCTGTACTCTTTACGGGTACTATCGCTGAAAATATTCGCTGGGGTAATGAACATGCAACGGATGAAGAAGTCGCACGAGCGGCTTCCATAGCGCAGGCAGAAGAGTTTATTGCGAAACTTCCTGAAGGATATAATACAGGTGTCTCTAGAGGTGGGCGTAATCTATCGGGTGGACAGAAGCAACGGTTAACGATTGCTCGTGCTGTGGTAACACAACCACAAATCCTTATCTTAGATGATTCCTCGAGCGCGTTAGACTTTGCTACGGATGCTGCATTAAGGCATCAATTGCGAGAAAATAGTGAACAGATGACGGTGCTAATGATATCTCAACGAGTCAGTACTATACAGCAAGCCGATAAAATCATTGTATTTGAGGAAGGTGGCATTGCCGGCATAGGTACTCATAATGAGCTTATGATCGGCTGTGAGGTATATAAGGAAATTACTCTTTCCCAACTTTCTAGTGAGGAGTCACTCAAATGAATAATAAACAAACATGGAATAGACTCTTGAAATATGCCGGGAAATACAGAACCTATGCGATTTGGGCCGTGGGTTGCGCTGTTCTGAGTGTCGTTGCAAGTCTGATCGGACCGCTTCTCATCGGTAATGCAGTCGATCAGATGATTGGTGTTGGCACTGTCCGATTCGAAGCCATTGGCAAGCTACTAGTCGTGTTAGCGGTCGTTTACGTGTTGGGAAGTCTCTTTGGATGGTTGTTAATCTATTTAACGAATCGGATTGCTTACCAGACGGTATATGAAATGCGGCGCGAACTCTTCGATAAGTTAAATATTCTTCCATTGAGTTATCATGATAATCATCCTCAGGGTGATAGCATCAGCCGATTTGTTAATGATATGGATGCCGTATCGGATGGATTACTTCAGGGATTCTCAACATTACTTACAGGTGTAATAACCATTGTTGGAGCAATTGTGTTAATGCTATATATCAGCCCGATGATGACATTAGTAGTTCTGATCTCGGCTCCGGTATCCTATTATGTGGCACGTTTTATTACGACACGTACACAACAACATTTTCGCGAACAAGCCCAAATTCTAGGTGGATTAAATGGTTATGTGGAAGAAATGATCGGTGGGCAAAAAGTGGTGCAGGCATTTCAATATGAGGAAAGATCCTATACTCAGTTCGAGAAGAAAAATGAAGAGTTATATGAAAAAGGAATGAAATCTCAATTCTATGGCTCGCTATCGAATCCTGCAACTCGTTTAGTAAACAATGTTACGTTCTCCGTTATAGCCATGATCGGTAGTGTGGCTGTCATTATGAATACGGTAACCGTAGGAGAACTCTCTAGCTTTCTAATCTTCTCTAACTTATTCGCTAAACCATTTAATGAAATTACAGGCGTGTTAACCCAACTTCAATCGGCAACCGCATCTTCCCAACGAATCTTCTCGGTTCTTGATTTGGAGGCTGAACAATCGGATGACCCGCAGGCACTTCAATTGGAACAGAGTAAAGGTACGATCATTTTTGATAAGGTGAATTTTGCCTATGATCCTGACCGTCCTTTAATTACGAACTTCAGTTTACAAGTACAACCAGGAACTCGAATTGCCATCGTGGGTCAGACGGGAGCGGGTAAGACTACATTAGTTAACTTGCTCATGCGTTTCTATGATGTGAACAGTGGGAGGATCACGATAGATGGCATTAACATCAATGAGATCACTCGCGATAGTTTGCGGCGTAATTTCGGAATGGTATTGCAGGAGACCTGGCTGTATGGCGCTAGTATACGGGATAATATCGCATACGGTAAGCAGGATGCGACGGACGAGGAAGTTGTAGCGGCAGCCAAAGCAGCGAATGCACACAGTTTCATCAAACGCTTGCCTGATGGGTATGACACATTAATTACGGGGACGGGTGGAAGCTTGTCTCAAGGTCAGGAACAACTGCTCACCATTGCACGAGTGATGTTAGTTGATCCACCGATGCTTATTCTTGATGAGGCGACAAGTAGCATTGATACACGAACCGAGATTCGTATTCAGAAAGCTTTCCAGAAGATGATCGAAGGCCGAACTAGCTTTGTGATTGCACATAGACTATCTACGATTCGTGAAGCAGATCTTATTCTATATATGAAGAACGGTGATGTTGTTGAAAGTGGCAGCCACGAGCAGTTGTTAGCGAGTGGAGGACACTACGCCGATTTATACAACAGTCAGTTTACAGCGGTATAAATAATTCAGATTTAACAAGTTAAAGGTGATGTCCAACAAGCCATAAATGATGGCTGGGACATCACCTTTTTTTAGTATGTATTCGAACAACCTATTTTTGAAATTAAGGAACATTTGGTCCATTCCATAATCAATATAGAATCATAAGATGATGAATGAAAGAGTGAATACTAGATTGGTCGGAAAGGTGGGGTAAAGGTGACCAAGAATATCGTGATCAAAATTCCTTTTAATAGTAGAGGAGCAAATGAAGTAAGTTTCACTAAGGATTGGATCGAGCGAAGATTATCGATATTCATGAACTATACCTTGAAAAGCTTAGAAGGACAAAGCTCTCAAGATTTTTTGGCGCTGGTTTTATATAATCCAATATCAGAAGATGTAGTAAAAACGGCGCTAACTAACTATCGTCCGCTCCCTCCTAATGTTAGATTTATTTCTTCTCAAAAGTTTCATGCAGAAGTTATGAAGAACGTGAAAGAGAGAGAGTTTCTGTATGAGGTCCACTTAGAAAGTGATGATATGTATCACCAATCATATATAGAGCAACTGCAAAAACACATACCTCAAAGGGATTCAATTACACTTATACCGCAATACGGATATGTGTATGATTCAATACAGCATAGATTAGGAAGGTTTTTTTTCTGGGCACCGAGTTTCGGGGCTGTGATCTATCATACGAAGGATTATTTAAAAGGAACAAGATACAGATTGGAACTAGGGTGGAGAGGAGCACTTAAATTACCTCATGAATTTATATGTGTGAAGACTCCTATTTGGATAAATCACGTTCATTCCAAAAATACGGGTATTAGTTTTGACAAAATCATGTCATGGAAAATAAGAACCTTTACGGATGCCTGCGAAATAGACCCTTGGAATGATAGTGAGAAGTCTCGGGCTCATTTTGGACCAGAGATGACAGATCAGAATGAAATAACAAAAGTCTTAGTCGAGTTTATCTGAACCACAGAAAGATAGAAAGGATGCTAAAGGTATGACAACCAGAAGAATTGTGATAGAAATTAATTTCAATAATTATGGGATGAATCCGAATCGATTAACCAAAGCGTGGATTGAAGATCGCCTTGAAATTTTTCATCAATATACGCTTAAAAGCTTAAAGAAACAGACGAATCAAAACGTTATAACTGTAGTTAAATTAGCCGAAGGATGCAAAGAAATCGTTGAAGAAGCTCTACAAAAGGCTGAAGCGTATCCTGATAATATCATCTTTGGAACAAGTCATGAATCCAAGCAGACGATTGAAGCTTATATCCAAGGATTTGATGAGTTATATGTAGCGAGGCAGGATTCAGATGACTTGTACCATGAATCTTTCGTTCAGCAATTACACGATTATCAGCACCAACCAACGACGGAAGTATTAATTAATCAAGAAGGTTACATGTGGGATACCGTAGATAATAGATTCGTTCCGATTTATTTTGAATCGCCGCAATATTACACGTTCATCTATACCACGAAGGATTATTTAGATGGGAAAAGATATGTCCTGCCAGGTGGTCATGGTTATGCGATCAAATTACCTCATGAAATACTGCAGCATCGCAATTTCGTGAATATCGTTCATCCTTCGATTACGTCAAAGAAAAGAGTCCCAAAAAGGGACGGATTTAACCCAGAAGATATGAACAGGATATTAGATGAATTTATGTGAATGATCTATTTTAATCTAGGAGGCGTTTCTTGTGTATAAGAATAAAACAATTCTGATTACGGGAGGTACGGGGTCTTGGGGACAAGAATTAACCCGAAAGTTATTACCCTATCAACCCAAAGAGATTCGTATTTTCTCTCGTAATGAATTCTCTCAAGTATCGATGGGTAGAACGTTTAATCATCATTCTAGAATAAAATATATGATCGGGGACGTTAGAGATTTCGATGCCGTCAATGAAGCGTGTCAACATGTTGATTATGTCTTTCATCTAGCTGCATTGAAACACGTACCTATATGTGAGGATTATCCACAAGAAGCGATTAAGACCAATGTGCTAGGCACCGAGAATATCATCCGGGCAAGTATCATACACAAAGTGAAAAAGGTCGTGGATGTCTCAACGGATAAGGCTGTAGATCCCATTAATCTGTACGGCATGACCAAAGCGATTGGTGAGAAGTTGATGGTGAGAGCTAACCATCTCAGTGATTATACTCGTTTTGTGTGTATTAGAGGCGGTAACGTATTGGGGACTAATGGAAGTGTGGTACCTCTGTTTAAGCAACAAATTCTAGAAACGCAAGAGGTAACACTTACGCACAAAGACATGACTCGGTTTTTCTTAACGGTCTCAGAAGCGATTGATCTATTGTTACAAGCCTCAACGGCTGCCATAGGCGGAGAAACATTCGTTATGAAAATGAAGGCGTGTCGGATCACAGATCTAGCAGATGTCCTAGGTCAACAGTTGTTGAATAAATCCATTGGGCATAAGGAAGTTGGCATCCGTCCAGGAGAGAAGCTGCATGAGATTCTTATTTCAATAGCAGAATCACCTTATACGTATCGGTTTAATGATCAATATTATGTTATTCTTCCTTCGAATCATTCTGCTGAACTCTATAAAAAGTACCGAAGTCTTCCTCAGGTTTCCTTTCAAAGATACCAATCGGATGATGATCTCATGAACCATGAAGACATTACGAATTTGTTGAAATATGGCGGAGTTTTAGATTGAAGAAAAGAGAGGTTCATCATGCCTAATCATGATCAAGTGAATTTGCGTTATTATGGATTAATCAATACGGAGGCATCGCATAAAGCTACACACTTTAGAGTCCACTGGATATGTAAACATGTTACAGGACAAAAAGTGCTAGATATCGGGTGTAGCCAAGGGATCACCTCTATTCTGCTCGGAAGAGAAGGCTTCGACGTGACAGGGATAGATCTGGAAGAGACGAGTATTCATTACGCAAATGAAGAGTTGAAGAAAGAATCGATGCTTGTTCAAGATAAAGTAAAGTTCTATCTACACGATGCCTCTTTGTCAGATAAAAGTATTGGGAAATTTGACACCGTTATTCTAGGAGAAGTACTCGAGCATTTCTCTCATCCCCACAAAATCTTAAAGACAGTTCATTCTTCCCTTCAGGATAAAGGAATCGTTCTTATCACTGTTCCCTTTGGTTTTCACCCCTTTCACGACCATAAGCAATCTTTTTATATCGGTAATTTATCGTATCTTCTAGATCTTTATTTTGATGAAATCAAGCTAGAGGTTCATCACAAATATATATGTTACGTTGGACGGAAAAGAGGACGTATTAAATCGATTATAGGAAGTCAATATACACCAAAGCAACTTAAAAGGTGGATGAATCTAAATGAAGAATGCTTTCTACTGATCGAGAAGAAGAATGAAGAATTGTTATTAGAACGCAAACAACGTTTGGAAGTCAAAAATAATCAAATTAAAGAATTGAATAAGCAAATAGAGCAGATGAATAAACAGATAGAATGGTGTACATTACAACTTATGAGAACAGTGAATGACAATGAACTACCTACACTGCAAGAAGATAATAATAGTAGAGAGCAGCTCAAGTCCGACAAGGAATGAGCTGCTCTCTTTTTAGGTCGTTATTGTGTAATTCTAATGATCTGTTGCCAAATTGCTAGAATTCAGTAAGGTATTAAAATCGTTGTTTCTAATAAATTCTAAGATTTTGTCAGAAATGATCTGATGGCCATCTTTATTGGGATGAATACCATCAATACAAATGAACTTCGTGAAATCAGGATGTTGCAAGAATGCGCTTCTCACATCGATGATTCTAGTCTTTGTACTCTCGGCTACTTTAATGATCGTTGAGTTATACCGTTCCTGCCACCAATAAATCTTGGTCACACTCCCCAACCATTGCATAATGTTCGTTTCTGAGACGGGGTTATTCTGGCTCACCCATTTGAAATAATTCTCTGCGTTTAGTGGAGGGAGATTCATCAATACAGGCGTAATTTGCTGGCTTTTTAAGAAATCTATCGTTTCTCTAAGCATCTTCTCAAATAAATTGAAATCTGTCTTAGGATTATGTTCTGCATTAGGATCTTCTGCAATTTCATTCCAATGGAAATCACAATCGTTGCCACCATACTCGATCAGAACAATGTCAGGTCGATCTTTCAATACATCTTTTTTAAGATTGTTAAGTCCTTTGAAAAGCGTATTTCCAAACCTCGCTGTATTACGGACGGCTCCTTTTAATTTATTCTGAAGGAGAGATACATAATTATCTTCTAGAATGATATATTTACTTCTCGTTTCATCATAGATAACTCCTTTGGATATGGAGTCTCCTGTAATCATATACTTGGTTTCGTTCGTAGATAACTGTTCAATATTCTTACTCATACGATACACCTCATCATTCCAAAGGAAACTAGACCCTTTGTTTGAGTGTAATACAGGTTCAGCAACAAGTAAATGGAAGGTTATTGAGTCCAGCAACGGATAAGAGGTTTGAGTATTAATGAAATTAAATAATAAAAAATAAAATAAGAAAACTTTGTGAAAAAAATAACTTAAATATTAAAGTTGTGTTAAAATGAAAATGTAATCAGATATGAGGGGGAAATCATAATGAAAAAGTTTATGAGTTTGGGATTGGTATTGGCGTTTGTACTACTGGCTGCTTGTGGTAACAATAATGAACCAGCTGCACAAGAACCGGCAAAAGAGGCAACTACGGATGCGCTAACATCAGCTTCAGTTGTTAATACAGAAGAAGCATTCTTGAATGCAATTAGTAAAGATGGAACATGGATTATAGCTGTTCTTAATGATATGAAGATTGAAAAGGATCTAGTATTAGAAGGCGAATTTACTAATAAAGATGCTGCAGCGCGTAAGATCGCTCTTTATGCACAAGATGCAGATCACAAAAAAACAGCTACTTATACACTAACAGCTCCAAAGTTAACTGTTAAAAGTGAAAACGCTAAAATTCAAGGTGGAACATTTGTTGGTGATGTTTATGTAGAAGCTAATGGTTTCACAATTGCTGATGCTAAGGTTGAAGGTAATGTATATTTCGCTAATGAAGATTTCAAATCAACATTTGATGTATCTAAAGAAGGTGTTGTAACTGGAGTAACTGAAGTGAAATAAACGTTCTATTATATTGGTTTAGAGAAAAGTCCTTAGGATAACCTAAGGACTTTTTTATGCTTTATTCTATGTTTTTAATAATAATTGGTTTAAATTTGATCTTTTTAGGTCTAAATAGGGTGGGAATTACTGGGTTGAAATTGACGATTTGACTTTCCATTGTAGGTCCAAATACCTAAGTGTGTTGAAATGGATGTTTTTCTTGTGGAAAAAGAGAGAATGACTGATATAACAGTGGTTACAATAATTTAATATAATAGTTACAGAATTTTAACTTTATTAATAACTGGAATATTTTAGTTTTTACCTATAACGTTACCAGTTCTTTGTACCTGATTCTCAGAATGTAAATTGAGACCAAAGACCGATTATCTGTTATGTGTGAAGCGTTCTACAATGGGACAAGTATGCAGGAACATAAGCATCTTAGGAGGTAACAACATGATGATTAGTAAAAAAGTGATAACTGCATCACTTACAGCAGTAATGTTATTCGGAGGCTTGTCCACGACAGTCTTTGAGGATAAAGTTGAGGCTGCTTCAACGACTTCACAAGTAACATGGGGAGTGAACTTACGTAAAGCTCCATCGAGTACATCGGCCATTATTCGCATGATCTCTAAAGGTGAGAAAGTTACAGTTGTGAGTAAATCGGGAACAGCATGGCTTAAAGTTAAAGATGCGAAGGGAAACAGTGGTTATATTTCATCCTCATCTAAATATACGAAGAGTGTTTCGGGAAATACGAATAATAATAGCACAGCTAGTAGTAAAGTTGAGAAAATGATTGCAGCAGGTAAGAAGTATTTGGGAACGCCTTATGAGTATGGTTCAAGCCGTTCGAATACGTCTACATTTGATTGTTCCGACTTCGTACGTCAGGCATTCATTGATAGTCTTGGAATAAAGCTACCAGCAGATTCGAGAGCACAAGGAGCTTACGTGAAAGCTAAGGGCGCAGTTAAGACAGATTGGAAGAAGCTAAAACGCGGTGATTTGATGTACTTCATGTCCTATAAAGGAACGAGCGCATCAGCGTATTCAAATAAATCTAAAGCGACCATTACACATACAGGGATTTACTTAGGAAATGGAGAAATCCTTCATACTTATTCTAAGGAATCAGGTGGTGTGACAACTAGCAAGATTAGTGGTACACATTGGGAGAAACGTTTCCTATTCGGTGGAAGTGCATTGTAATTTATATATAGATTATGATTATCCAGACAAAAGACCCCTTTCGAGACGAATTGAAAGGGGTCTTTTGTCTAAAGATATTCCCATGATCATGTTGGATAATCCAACATATCATTAAGAATGAATAATGATATACTGCTTGATAAGAACTAATTTCAACGCGGAGTTTTTCATAAGGAGAATATTGATGATTAGAAAAAGGTGTACGCTAGATACAGATTTTCAAAGATCGATGACTTTTCAAAGAAATGTCGAAGTGTGGATTAAAGAAGAACTAGCGATCGTTGGCAGAGTAGAGTCTTTTACAGCGGAAGTCGTTCGCATTGAGGGCAATGACTATGTCAGAGAATCAAGTGAGTTTATGATGGTCTAATAGAAATCAATGAAATATAGCCATGAAGAAACGGTAGATCTAGGTGATTTCTGGGTCTACCGTTTTTTTTTAAGAAGAAATCGTAGACGCTACTTCATCAATTGCTTCAGCTTCCTCCGCTCTAAACTGAATGTTGTATAATTCGGCATACAATCCGTTCATCGCAATCAAATGTTCATGAGAGCCTTCTTCAACAAATCTACCTTGATCTAACACGATAATTCTAGAAGCATCTCTCACCGTTGATAGTCTATGTGCAATGACCAATGTTGTTCGATCCTTCATCAGTAAATCAAGAGATTGCTGAACAATTCGTTCAGATTCGTTATCCAATGCGGAAGTTGCCTCATCCAACAGAAGAAGTGGTGCGTTACGAAGAAAAGCTCTCGCAATAGCAATACGTTGTCTTTGCCCACCTGATAAAGTCGAACCGTGTTCACCTAACAACGTGTCGTACCCTGCTGGCATTTTTGCAATGAACTCCTCTGCACCTGCAAGTCTGGCGGCTTCTTGGATTTCTTCTTCAGTCGCATAATCTGAGCCGAAGGCGATGTTGTCTCGTATGCTTCCTGAGAATAAATACGGAGTCTGAGGTACATACGTAATCATGGCGCGAGCTTCGTCAAGTTGATCATGAACCGATTTTCCATAAATAGAGATTGTACCGGAGTTAGGTTCATATAACCCACAACATAATCGTACAAGCATCGTCTTTCCTGAACCACTGGGTCCCACAACTGCAATGGTTTCTCCCGGGGAGATATGCATATGAATTCCGTCGAATAGCATGGATTCACTTCCAATTCCATCAAGCGAATGATGTCTGTAATGAATATTCTGTATAGATAACGCAGCGATTCCTTTAGAAACTGCCGGAGATGTGGGAGGTAATGGGTCCGTGTCCCCTTCGTCTGGCATTTCGAATATGGAGAATACACGATCAGCTGCACCTAAAGCTTCTTGCACACCACCCCATGTCTGAGACATGTGAACAAATGGCCATTGAACTCGACTCATCAGAATGACAAATGCTAATACTTCACCGGCTGTCGTTCCACCTCTCACAGCAGACAAAGCAATTAGACTAGCACATCCGATCATGACGATATTATTGATAAATGCGGAGGTTTGCCATAATAGTCCGTTCAGAAGATTCTTTCGTCGTTGTAACCGATTCAATGCCTCGCGTTCCTTCACATAGCGGTTAAGGAGAGTCTCTTCTAGGCCGAATGCGCGGACAACTTTCATCCCCTGTAATGTCTCTTGCAATAACCCACGTAGTTCGGCTTCCTTCTTATAAATCTCAGTAGATAATTTGCGTAGCTTACGATCAAAGAAGCGACCTGAAAGGAATACAACGGGTCCGGAGCCAAGCGCTAAAAGTGCAATCCATACGTCCATCTGGGCCAAATATAGAAAAGAAATAAAACAAAGAAGGAGATTGTACCCTAGATCGTATACTATGCTATTTACCATACCAATCGCCATGCCTGCATCCTTATTGTTACGTGAAGCCAAATCGCCTGAATGTAATGATTGAACATTGCGGAAAGGAATACGGTGACTTTTGTCAAAAAGTCTGGCACGTATATCCCAAGACATCCGACTCTGCACAACGAATCGCAAGTAATGTTGTAACATCAGACAACAGATAATGACGGCACAGACCGCAGCGCAAACAGCAGTTATACGAAACAGAGAGCTCATATTCGAGTTATTGATTGTATCAATGAATACCTGTTGAATGACTGCGAACCCAATATCCATAACGAGCCTAGCGGATAAAAGGAGGATGGCAGCCATAAATGCGATCTTGTAGGGAATAGAATATGGGATCAATCTACGTAGTACATACCCTAATGAATGATTCGTGGAATTCTTAAACTTCATGGTTCAACCTCCATAACCTCAGTAGAGACGTTCTCTTGCTTGAAGGTGGTCTCCACCATAGCGCGATACTTACCATCTAAATTCATTAATTCATGGTGAGATCCCTCTTCAACGATAGAACCGGACTCCATATAATAAATACGATCTGCATCTCTAATGGTGGACAATCTATGCGCGATCACTACGGTAGTTCGACCATACATAAGCACCTTGAGAGCTTGTTGAACAATTTCTTCATTATGGCTGTCAAGTGCTGCTGTAGGTTCATCGAGAAGCAAGAGCTTCGGCATCCGGACAAAGGCCCTTGCAATGGATAGACGCTGCCGCTCTCCGCCAGATAATGTGAGTCCGCGTTCACCGATGACAGTCTCATATTGTTGGGGAGTTGCCATGATGAATTCGTGAATACCTGCATTTTGTGCGGCCTTAATTATGTCTTCATGTAGGGCCTTGGGACTTCCCCAAGCGATATTCTCATACAACGTTCCAGAGAAAAGGTAGGGTTCTTGGGAAACGTAGGCGATGTCATGACGCCATACCCGCGGATGGATGTTACGTAACAACATATCACCACACCGTATGTTGCCTTCACGGGGTTCATATACAGCAAGGAGTAGATTGATGAGCGTGCTTTTGCCACTACCACTAGGCCCTGCAAATGCTGTCACTTTTCCAGGTTCGATTGTAATGGAGATGTTAGTCAATACCGGTTCATCGCTGTAGCGGAAGCTCACTTGTTCGAATGAGATCGCGTGGAATCCACCTACAGCCAAATGGGAATTAGCTGTTGATTTATCGGTGGAATCTTCATCAAGAACAGATTCAAGATCTCTACCTTCTTCTTTTAAATCGAGTATTTCAAACAAACGGTTACCCTGTGCCAAGGAAGCTTGAAATTCGGTCCATAGATTGGCAAGGCGTGACACGGGGTTCGTGATTTGCTCGAAACAGATAAGAAATGCTGCGACGGCGCCTACATCTAGTCGACCATCCATAACGAGGTACCCACCATAGGAGAGTACGTACAGCAAGCCAAAGAGTATAACGGCAAGAGGCATATTATATCCCACAGCTTCTATTCGAGAGACAGGTATATGAATGTTGAAATATTGCTTCACGCGTTGTGCAAATTGATCACGTAGCTTTGGAACAAGGGAGAAGGATCGCACAACCTCAGCACCTTGGATCGTATCTTGAATGAATACTTGCTGGGCTGTTTCTACTTGTTGTCTTCGCTCATGCATAGATCGCAGACGTGAAGTGAATGGAATCATCACTAGAGGAACTAAGGAGCAAATGATGAGGACTCCTAAGGTTAATACATACTGAAGGGACAATAGATAGGTTAGTAGGAAGGCGATCTGCATGAGGTTACTTAGTAACTCAATTGTTTTTTGATTGATGCCTTGTTGTGCAGCGGGAGCAGAATCATTCATACGACTGATGAGATCGGCAGAATGATAGTGGTCTAGATCCTTCATTTGAACTTTTAATAACTTAGACAATACAGATGCCTGGAGCTTAGCTGTTGATTTGAACTCGAGTTGGCCTGTTAATAGGGTATTGAGAAAGTTTCCGGCTGCTTCCACAATAAAGATCACACAGCCAAAGATGAGCGCAGACATCAATCCTGACATATCCTGGTGCGTGGCAGCGTTAATGATACGGCGTAATGCTTCAGCCACGGCAACATTCGCAAGTGAGACGACCGCCGCAATTAGGCACAATACAATATACCAACCTAAGTAAGGTTTGCCTAACTTCATGAGGCGTTTCAACGTGCTAGAAGCGACTGCTGTCGCTTCGTTACTTATAACCTCTTCTTTCGTAGTCCGACTCAAGTTACATCCTCCCAATGATTCAGCAGTTTATGTAGCTCATGGTTGTTTAGTAATCTTTCTCTAACATCACCCTAGTTGTAATAGCTAGTAATTCTTGAAGTTTATCCATATTAAGATGGTAATACATTCGATGGTCCTCTCTTTTCATTTCGAGTAGACCAAGGAAGAGTAAGAAGCCGGCATGATAATTGACTGCGGCTGGAGTAATGCCCATTTTTGTAGCTAATTCCTGTCCATAATAGGGGCGTTCACGTAGATGTAATAAGAAGTCTAAACGCTTTTTGTCAGAAAATGCTTTTAAGAACAACGCTGTCTTCTCTCGATCTGCTGCAGGTCCGAATACACGGTCGTTATGTATACCAAAAATGACCCATCCGATCCAAGAGGTTCCGTTATTTAGGAGTAAGGAGTGGCTACCTACTTGTGATATGAAACTGATATGAAAGACTGTAGGGACGTCATAAGTAGCAGGCTCAGTTTTGATCAGTTCACGTATGAATCGCTCGGGATTGGCATGAAATAGTTCCTTATAGACGAGTGTTGCTCGTTCAGACTCTTCTCTAAATCGATCTTTCCAGGGCGCAAAAGCATCGTGATAGAACATCCGTACAAGTTGCATATACCGTAGTTTTGTCTCTTCTGGATGAGCTAGACATTCGAGCAAGGGGTCGTGAGCTTTGACAAGCTCTGGTTGGGGTTTCGTTTTTTTGACGAGTTCAGAGAGCAAGCCAAGGTCCATCTTAATCACTTCCCAATCCATGCCTTGTAGGAGATCATCCATTTGGTCGTGATATACGCCGTATACCATTTCGGATACGACTTTCTCTGCAGGTCTTTGTTCTAGAATCGTAATCCACTCTTCTGCTGACTGAGGTTCTGATGAGATACAGATCGATTCATAGAAACCGAAATCAAGTCCTTTGTGTAAAAAATGATACTGGGAAAAAAACTGTAGCTCCCGAAGGACATGAGGTGATAATCGTGCTCGTGCTTCATCATGAAAGGACTCAGCTAGAGGATCCGTCTCAATCCTGTAATCCTCCGCAAGGGCGACCATTTGCTCCTCGCAAGCGAGCATACCCATGGAAACTACGAATTCGAGAGCTTCGTTGTAGGCAAAGCGGATATTTTTTTTTAATAGTTCTTTCATTATATCCTCCTAGGAACAGGTTTTAATATTTCGTTAAATATTTAGATGGAATGTATAAGTTTTAGTATCTATTTAATGTTAAAATAAACCATTAGGTAGTAATTGTAAATAGGAAAATAAAAATAATACAGAGTAAATAAAAAGTAGCGAAGATGGCGGAATTGTCCTGAAGAAGCGGTAGCGTTCGCCTTTATCCTTTGATTTCAACCGCTCAAGCAATATACAATCAAGAAATCAGAGGATAACAGCGATCGGAAGGACAATCCGTCATCGTAGCGGCATCCTACGAGAATGTTTGTAATTAACTGGATATAAAATATTTATTTCTATTCACCTAACAGAAGAAATTAGCGAAATTTAGTAGTTTTTGTAGAAGTCTATGTATTCAAAATTATAAATTGACGGGTTCATGAAAGCGGTATACTATATACATGCAAACGATTTCATTTATTTGGAAATTATACTAGTTATGGAATAGCTGAAATGTTTACTCAAGGTGCTAACTATCATGAATCGTACGGCTTCATCAGCTAAAGTTTAATAAAGGGGGGATACTGCCTTTTGGTGCAAGCGCTTGCACAATTTGTTGAATTTTAAATGAAGGAGTGTATTTTAAATGAAGTTTGCTTATAGAAGGAAGAAAATGTGGTCTATCTTCATGACTCTCATTCTTATTATTTCGAGTATCGGATTATATCCCTTACAGATTGAAGCAGCTGCTCCGAGCAAGGTCGTATTAGTTGGTAATTTACAGGTTGCCTTGGGAGCCACTAGTGACTGGGACCCAGCCGCCGCAGCAACTGAAATGATTGACGTAGGTAATGGATTTTATCAGTTTACAGGTACTTTACCCGCTGGCACTTATGAATACAAAGTAGCTATGGATGGGAAGTGGGATGTTAGTTATGGATTTGATAACTATTCCAACACAGCTGGGGTTAATGCTGGAGGAAACATCAGTATTATTCTAAAGCAAGATACAGCAGTGACATTCTACTACAACGGTAACACCCACAGAATTGCAGATTCTACCTACTATACTCCTCTTATAACCAATCAAGATAAACTTCCTAGAATTATTGGTGATTTACAGACTGAAATGGGTGATACTGGCGATTGGTCTGCTACAGATGCCCAAGCTATTATGTACGATAATACATTTAATCATATTTACTCCGTAACCAAGGCAGTCTATGCAGGAGATTATGAGTTTCTAGTAATTCTTGGGACAGACCTTACCACCGATCCAATGTATCCTACTAGCAAAGAACAACTAAGTCTTGCTAAAGATACGGATGTAACCTTTCATTTCAACGCGATCGATCATAGTGTGACAACAGACTATTCTAAACCTGTAGACAATATAGATCCGACAGATCTAATACCGGCAGATCACCTACGGGTTCACTATAATAGAACGGACGGCAATTATGCGAATCTTGGATTATGGTTATGGGGTGATGTTACATCACCATCAAGCGGGTGGGCACTAGGAGCAACGCCATTCCCGGCTGGACAGGTAGACAGTTATGGTGCTTTTGTAGATATTCCACTCACTAGTACAGCCAAAAGCATTGGCGCGATCGTTGTAAACCGTGTAAGCGGGGACAAAGATGGTGGCGACAAGAAAATTTCAATAACGACGTCTCAGATGAATGAAGTATGGATGAAAGAGGGCTCAGATCAGGTAACTCCGTATGAACCTGTGGATATTCCTACTAATACGGTTCGTGTACATTATCAAAGAGCAGACAATAACTATAGTCCCTATGGAGTATGGAATTGGGAAGACGTAGCGAGTCCTTCTGGAGGATGGCCTACAGGTGCAATTCCTTTCCCAGCAGGTCAAGTTGATAAATATGGGGCTTATGTCGATATCCCGCTCATTAATAATGCTAAGAAAATGGGGTTTTTCGTAGTAAATCGTACCTTGGGTGATGCAGATAAAGAGGAGAACAGGAACTTTAATCTGTTAGACCGATATAATCAGTTATGGATTAAACAAGGCGATAATATGGTATACGTTTCTCCTTTTGGTGAGGTACCTACGGGTCTTGTGTCCGCAGAGATCTTATCTGAAAGTAAATTACTTGTAAATTTCATGATGACAGATGGATTGGAAGAAGGAGCATTGAAAAGTGGGCTGAAGATAACGGACAAGAACGGGGATGCCGTAACAGTCAATAACGTTCAGATCACTAGTTCAACAGCAATCGAAGTAAATACAACTCCATTCTTAATGGAGAATGCTCCGTTAAGTATCACTTATTCAGGAATTACCGTAACCGCTCTCACGGGGTGGAGAATGATCGATGAAATGTACAACTATCAGGGTGATGATCTCGGAGCAACCTATCAGGCAGGAAGTGTAACTTTAAAACTATGGGCACCTAAGGCAAGTTCTGTCGTTGCGAACGTATATAACAAAGTTGATTCTACGCAATTGATAGGAAGCGTTAACTTAGCTAAGGAGGAAAAGGGTGTATGGTCCGCCAAGGTTGCCCCAAGTGATCTGGTAGGAGCTCATGTAACCGACCTCAAAGGCTATTTCTATCAATATGAAGTGACGAATAATGGGGATACGAAGCAGGTACTTGATCCATATGCTAAATCCATGGCCGAATTCAGTGTGGATACGAAGGGAGTTAAGGGTCCGGATGGAGATGCTGTAGGAAAAGCGGCGATCGTGGACTTAAGTAGAACGGATCCAGTAGATTTTGACTATGCGGATATTAAAGGGTATGAGAAAAGAGAAGATGCTATCATCTGGGAAATCCATGTGCGAGACTTCACTTCAGATCCAACGATTGAGAATGATCTAAACAATGCAACATGGGGATCTTTTGATGCTTTCAAAAACAAACTTGATTATCTCCAATCCCTTGGAGTTACACACATTCAATTACTTCCTGTAATGGCATGGTATTACGGGGATGAAAGTGCGATGAAACAAAGAGAATTGGATTACTCAGCACAAGATAATGAATACAATTGGGGCTATGACCCACACAACTACTTCTCACCGGATGGCGCTTACTCAGAAGACCCTACAGACCCGGAACTGAGAATAAAAGAGTTAAAAGCGATGATCGATGCCATTCATGAAGCCGGTATGGGCGTAGTGTTAGATGTCGTATATACTCATATGGCTCAAGCAAGTCTTTTGAATGATATTGTTCCTAATTATTATGCCTTCCAAGATGCGAATGGTAACAATATTGGAGGGTTCGGAAATAATCTAGCAACAAGCCATAAGATGGCAGAGAAATTGATGGTAGACTCTGTTAAATATTGGTTCGATGAATACAAAATAGATGGCATGCGCTGGGATATGATGGGTGATGCCACCTATGATGCAGTACAGAATGCCTATGATGCAGCAGAGGCAATCAATCCTAACGCCTTATTTATCGGTGAAGGTTGGAAAACGTTCGGTGGAGCAGCATCAGATCCTTCGTTGGCAGGAAAAGGCGCGGATCAGGACTGGATGGATAAAACCGACAGTGTAGGTGTTTTCTCAGACGAGATCAGAAATGAATTGAAATCGGGATTTGGCAGTGAAGGTGAGCCAAGATTTATTACTGGTGGTGCACGGGATATCAAGACAATCTTTAACAACATCAAAGCACAGCCAAGTAATACACCAGCTGATGATCCTGGCGATATGGTGTCATATATTGAGGCACATGACAATCTACCTTTATATGATGTCATTGCACAATCTATTAAAAAGGATCCTTCTATACCTGCAAATGATGAGGAAATTCTTAAACGTGTGAGACTTGGGAATATGATGGTATTAACATCTCAAGGGACAGCCTTTTTCCATGCGGGTCAAGAATACGGACGTACGAAACAATGGAAGGCACCAGGGAAGCCAGAACAGAAATATCATGAATTAGCAGATGACACAGGCCATGTATTTGGGTATTTTGTACATGATTCCTATGATTCATCCGATGCTATTAACATGTTTGATTGGAACAAGGCCACAAACGAAGCGCAATACCCTGAGAATAATATGACAAGAGAATATACAGCAGGATTGATAGCATTAAGGAAATCGACCGATGCTTTCAGATTAGGGGATAAGTCTTTAGTAGATACCAACGTCACCTTGATCTCAGCACCGGAAGTTAACGCAAGTGACAGTATCATCGCCTACAAGAATAAAGCAACAGATGGAACAGGCAATTATTATGTATTTGTGAATGCAGATAACAAGTCAAGAACGCTGACGCTTAGTGAAGATTTAACAACAGGTAAGGTAATCGTAGATAACGATGAGGCAGGGATCGAAGCGGTTACTACCCAATCGGGATTTTCACTTACGGGAAATACGATCACCCTTGAACCGTTAACATCCGTCATTATCAAACAAGATGCTGCAGCGGCGGTATTGAGTTCATTAGAACTGGACAAAGCGAACTACTCGCTAGAAGTAGGCAAGACGCATCAGACAGCAGCTTATGCGAAATACGATGATAATAGCAAGAGAACGATAACTAACACAGCTACTTACGCTTCAAGTAATAGCCAAGTGGTTACCGTGACTACCAAAGGTTTAGTGAAAGCAGTCGCTAAAGGGACAGCAACGATTACAGTTACTTATGGTGGGATATCATCCCAAGTTACAGTCACTGTTACTGCAACTGAAGGTAAACGTTATGTCCAATTGAACTATATCCGTCCAGATCGTGATTATACGGATTGGAATCTATGGGTATGGAATACGGGCGTGAAGAATGATCAGATTGATTTTGAAAAAGTGGAGAACGGTGTGGCGAGTGTGATGATTGAAATTGCACCTCAAGCTATAAGCGTCGGATTCGTTCTTCGTAAAGGGACAGATTGGAACACGGGCAAGCAAGATATTCAGGATGATCGTCTTATTTCGGTGACACCTGGAGATATGTTTACCAAAGTGAATGTGACGAGTATGGTCAAAGAACTTGATATTCTGCCAAGCATCAGAGGACCTATTCTGAATGATGGAAACATTACGTTTATGTACAGAGACGATGAACTATTTGAAAGTGGTCAAATGACGAAGATCACAAATACAAAGGTGAAGATTAACGGTATTGAATACGATATGACTTACGATCCAATGAAGGAATGGTTTAGTTATACTTTGACTGATGTCGTTGAGGGTACTTATGAGTACTCTTTCTTGGTAACGAAGGATGGCAAAACGAACGAAATTACGGATCCGCATAATACTATAAATGGCAAATCGGTTGTGGAATATCACATTCCGGTTGTAACGATTCTCTCGACAGTTAACCCGCCTTCACTTACGTCTAACACAAGTGCAGTGCTGAAGTTAAATGTATCATCAGATGTAGTGATAACTTATAAGGAAGCTTTTATGGATCTTTCGTTATTGGGTGGACCTTCTCAAGTTAAACTTGATACGGAACTGATGGAGCAGACGATTACCGTGAAGGATTCTATTACTGCGGGAATCAAAGAAATACCAATCACCTTAGTCGATCCATTCGGAAATAAACATAAGCATCTTGCAAAGGTAGAGGTCAAAGCGAGAACGTCTAATGGAGAACTCGATTTCGATTGGGATGAGGCCCGAATCTATTTCGCGCTAACGGACCGATTCCAGGATGGTGATTCAACAAATAATCAGGATGTTGATAAGAGTCATCTAGAAGCTTACCATGGTGGTGATTTTAGAGGTCTGATCGACAAGCTAGATTATATGCAGCAGTTAGGTATTAACACATTGTGGATTACCCCTATTGTTGACAACATTGACTTCAATAAGGGGCTTGATTTCAACAGTAAACAGTATGGTTATCATGGCTATTGGGCTAAAGACTTTACGAAGATTGATGAACATCTTGGCGATATAGAAACGTTCAAAGAGCTCATTGATACAGCTCATGATAAAGGGATTAAGATTATGGTAGACGTCGTATTAAATCATACGGGCTATGGTCTTAAAGCGGATGATAGTCGTCCTGGTATCACGCAGGATGATAAGGATCGTTTCGCCAACATGCTGAGAACAGATGGCATAGCATCGGATGAAGATCCAATGAAGGGAGAACTCGCTCAACTTCCTGATTTTAAAACAGAGGATCCAGTTGTTCGCCAACAATTAATTGATTGGCAGGCAGGCTGGTTGAATCGTGCACAAACAGAACGTGGAGATACAATTGATTATTTCCGGGTAGATACCGTGAAACATGTGGATGAGACAACATGGAAAGCGTTCAAGAATGCATTGACTACGATTGATCCGGAATTCAAAATGATCGGTGAATACTACGGTGCAAGCGTAGAAAGTGACGGAGGAAATCTCCAAAGTGGCCAAATGGACAGTCTTCTTGATTTCAGTTTCAATGAGAATGCAAGAGACTTTGCAAACGGAAAGATTGAATCGGTAGAAGCTTATCTTGCTAATCGAGAAGCACGAATGGATAACACGAGAACGATGGGGCAGTTCCTAAGCAGTCATGATGAGAACGGGTTCTTGAACGATTACGTAGGTGGAGACAAAGGCAAGCTGAAGATCGCTGCTGCGCTTCAAATCACCTCTAAAGGACAGCCTGTCATTTATTATGGTGAAGAATTAGGACGTTCGGGTAACAATGCAGTAGATATGAGTAAAGGACAATTCAGTGAGAATCGTGCAGATATGCCGTGGGATCAGTTAGATGCGGAGAAACCATTGCATGATCATTACCAGAAGTTGCTGAACATCCGCGCTAAGTATTCCAAATTGTTCTCCAAGGGAACACGGACTTCCATTGTTGCTTCTAACGAACAAGGATATATGGCATTCAATAAAAATCTGAATAGTGAGAATATCGTCACAGTCATCAATACAAAGACAACGGCGCAGAACGTTATTCTTCCTGTACCGTTTAAAGCTGGAAGCCAAGTCAAAGACGAGTACAGTGGAGTAGTCTACAACGTAACGAACGATAATAAAGTAAGTTTCAGTCTTCCAGGAATGAATGAAGGTGGAACCGTTATTCTTGCAACTATTGCATCAGTGACTCCACCAGTAACGACTCCACCAAGTGAACCTGGAGCGGGTAGTAATTCTGGAAATAATACGGGTGCTAGTAATCAAATAACACAGAGGAACGTCAGTGAGGATTTACTAAAGAATGCGAAAGGGACAGTAACCATTGATCTTGGAGACAAAGAGAATGGGGTTCTTCTACCGTTGAAGTCTGCGGAGTTAGTAGGATCTAATCCAATCGTAATCCACAAAGGAGATTTCACAGTTGAAATTCCTTCATCGTTATTGAAGGCCATTCAACAATCAATCTCCGCTGATCAATCGGAGGGTGCGATCATTTCGTTCAAACTGGATGAAGTGGAACAATCCGTAGCACAATCTCTTATTGGTCAATCAGATAGTTCGAACACCAAGGTGAAACTAGCAAGTAAGATGTACCATTTCAGTCTGTCCGTCAAAACAAAGGATGGGAAAGAAGTGAAGATCGATCGGTTCCTAACCCCGATCACGTTAATCTTCAACGTGGATCCATCCGTAGATGCAAAACTTCTAGGTGGGTATTTTATTGGGGATAACGGTAAATTGGAATACGTCGGTGGATATTGGGACAACAGCAAGTTGAAAGTAGATGTGTATCATTTCAGCAAGTATGTGGTAGTAGAATACAGTAAATCGTTTGCAGATATGAACGGTCACTGGGCACAAGCAGCAGTCAAGGAACTAGCAGCCAAACATGTTGTCGAAGGTACGACGGATAGTACGTTTAGTCCAGCACAACGCTTGACTCGAGCTCAGTTTGCAGCGATGCTTGTTCGCGCTCTGGGCATAGAAGATCAAGGTAGTGTATCTTTCAAGGACGTTGATCAGAACGCTTGGTATGCTTCAGCAATTTCCTCTGCGTACCATAATGGTCTAGTGAAGGGTAAGACTGAGTCTACATTCGCACCGTTAGAGACCATCACACGTGAAGAAATGGCTGTGATGATCGTACGTGCTTATAAGCTGAATAACGCTGAAACATCGATCCCTAATGATGTGACAGCTACCTACAGCGATGAACAACAGATTAGTACATGGGCCCTTGAACCGGTCCGAGCAGCAACATCACTTGGGTTGATGAACGGACAAAGTAAGAACACATTCGTGCCTAAAAAAGATACAAGTCGCGCGGAAAGTGCTCAAGCCATTGTGAACTTACTCAACAAAATGTAGTGAAACACGCAAAAACCTTCTTATGCTCAATGTTGAGCTAGGGAGGTTTTTCTATATTAAAAAGTGTAACTTTCTCCGTATATAAACGTTTCATATATTATTCCACAAAATACAAGCTACTTGGAGGTTTATCATTAATGAAAAAACAACTCGTTTCACTACTAATGTCTTCTGTACTAATGTTATCTATCGCCACTGTAGTCTCAGCTGATAGTGCCATGGTTTCGGCAAATAATGTCGATTATAAATCCAATAAAGGAAATGAAATGATTGTTCCTTATGCACTCAAAGATATACTAACTTGGAATTTAAATGGGGATACAACGGACCCAGTAACCTCTTATTCTGTAACAATTGGATATCCAAATATTAAACTGTATGCAAAAAATAGAGGAACACAACCATTTAGAGTGGAAGTTATGCACAACAGTAAGAAAACGGTTATTTTTAATACAAAAGTTCCAGTAGGTCAAATAGTAGAAGTTTTAAATAATGATTTTATGCCACTCGTTCCTTCAGGCACTTATACAGTGACTATTTATGGTGGAAGAGCTCAACCCAAAGGACAAGTTGTTCTTAAAAGTTCTGACACTAGATGGCCTTAAAAAATCCAATGAAATACGAAATCGTAGAACTGTAGGAATAAATGAATAGCAAACAAGTAAAGATTAGAAAAGGACCTTCAACACCTGAAGGTCTTTTAGTTTATTTCGCAATACATACAAGTATTTTATCCACCTAAGTTAAATGGAATCCGCAATAAGCTCATTTAGAACATGACGTTTGTCATACTCATGAGTTGACGTTTATGACTACAACGATGGTGATCTATATCATATACTAAATGGAGTAAACTACGCTGACATTGTAATACGTTAATAGAAAGCGTATATCTGAGGAGGAAACAAGTCATGACCGAGGCCAAACAAGTTAACTTACGGAAAAAGGTCGCCCCTTACGAAAAAACCGAAATGAAATCGAGTGTTAGACAGCTTATAAATACATTAGGACCATTAGTAGTACTCTGGTATGCAGCCTATCTAAGTCTTTCCGTTTCTTATTGGCTGACCCTAATATTAGCGATCGTCACATCTGGGTTTGTAATCAGAACTTTTATCATTTGCCATGATTGTACACATCAATCTTTCTTTAAAAGTAAACTAGCTAATAAAATCGTTGGAACGATTACAGGGATCGTTGCGTTAGTTCCATACGAACAGTGGAAATATAGCCATTCCATGCATCATGCAACAAGTAGTAATCTAGATAAACGGGGTACAGGAGATATGTGGCTTCTGACCGTGGATGAATATATAGAGGCTTCTAAGTGGCGTCGGTTGGCATATCGCTTCTATCGTAATCCATTAGTCATGTTTGGATTGGGACCGATTAGTGTATTCTTGGTTCAATATCGCTTCAACCGTAAAGGAGCAAAACGCAAGGAACGCATCAATACTTACGTCGTGAATATTTCTATTGTAGTGATCTATTCCCTATTGATCTGGGCTATAGGTTGGCAAGCGTTTGTGATGATTCAAGGTCCTGTTTTCTTCGTAGCCGGATGTCTTGGCATTTGGTTGTTCTATGTCCAACATCAGTTCGAGGATTCTTATTTTGAGAACGAAGATGAATGGGATTATGTAAAAGCCGCAGTAGACGGAAGTTCATATTACAAACTTCCTAAAGTCCTTCAATGGTTCACAGGTAATATTGGGTTCCATCACGTTCACCATTTGAGTCCGAAGGTGCCGAACTATCATTTGGAAGAGGCGCACAATGCAACACCCCCTCTTCAACATGCGACTACGATCACACTAAGTACGAGTTTGAAATCACTTCATTTCCGCTTATGGGATGAGAACAATAAGACCTTCATTAGCTTTGGTGAGATGAAGCGTCGTCTTCATATGAATTCTGTAGCAGAGAAATTAAATGTTCCTCGGCCTAATCTACAAGAAAAATAATGAAATATGGTAAACTATATAGATTAGAATCTAATCCAACGTAATTGGCATACAAAAAGAGGGTGTGAAGACCATGCTGAAATGGTATCAAATTTTTCATAAAAATACTGGACTTAGTCCTTATGTGTGGGTCGTCTTTTGCATCCTCCCTTTTTACTTTATATTTCGTGCATCGTCTCCATATCATGTAGCTTCAGGGATCGTTATGATTATTGCGTTCATGGGATGTTATGTGTTGTCTTTTATAACTAAAGGGTGGCAGGTATACTTCTGGACGAGCATACAGATTATCATCTCTATAGGCATGACCATTGTATTTGGTTATGTTTATTTTGCTATCTTCTTAGCCCTTTTTATCGGTAACATTCAGAATAAAGCGGGATTTATAACGCTGTATTGTATTCATCTTGTCACGACATTTATAAGTATCAATTATGGATTTGTTGCTCAGATTCCCTTATTTATTACGCAGTTCCCGTTTATTGTGATGTGTCTGATTGGGGTTATTTTATTACCTGTCAATACATATAACCGGAACAAAAGTGATAAGCTTCAGGGCCAGCTTGAGGATGCGAACAAGCGAATTTCAGAGTTGGTCAAGTTAGAGGAGCGTCAGCGAATTGCACGTGATCTACACGATACGTTGGGTCAGAAGCTGTCCCTTATTGGATTGAAGAGTGATCTAGCTAGTAAATTAATGACCAAAGATATCACGCGGGCCCAAGAAGAGATAAATGACGTTCGTCAAACAGCCAGAAGTGCATTAAAGGAAGTCAGGGAATTGGTTACTGAAATGCGAGGGACAAGAGTAGAAGATGAAATGTATCGAGTTAGTCAGATTTTAAAAGCGGCTGAAATTGAATGCAACATTGAAGGTGATCCTCAGTTGAAGAACACCTCATTGCTTACGGAAAATGTGCTAAGTATGTGTCTCAAGGAAGCGGTCACGAATGTAGTGAAGCACAGCGAGGCTTCCTCTTGTACGATTTACCTGGAGTCATCCCTAACGAATCTCTCCATTCGAGTGCAGGATAATGGGATTGGTATTGCTACGGATGATTTGAAGAGATCCTATAGTGGTAACGGACTGAAGGGTATGATGGAAAGGCTTGAATTCGTAAATGGGACACTTGAGATTCAATCGGACGAGGGAACAACACTTATCATTACAGTACCAAACGTTGTGAAGAAACCAGAAAAGGAGATGGAGGTATGATTCGTATAGTCATTGCCGAAGATCAGCGTATGCTGTTGGGGGCACTTGCGTCTCTGCTTGATTTGGAAGAAGATATGACGGTTGTAGGAAGAGCAAGTAACGGTGTCGAAGCAATAGCTATGGTTCACCTTCATCAACCGGACATATGCATCATGGACATTGAGATGCCAGCGAAGAGTGGATTGGATGCAGCTGAGGAACTCAAAGAGCTCAACTGCAAGGTGATCATCCTAACGACGTTTGCTAGACCTGGATATTTCGAGCGTGCGCTCAAAGCGGGTGTCAGTAGCTATATGTTAAAAGACAGCCCAAGCGAAGAGCTTGCAAGTTGCATTCGCAGTGTCATGGCGGGACGACGTATTTATGCGCCGGAGCTTGTAGATGATGCGTATGGTCAGGAAAGTCCACTGACGGAGCGAGAGAAGGAAGTTCTCCAATTGATTGCTGATGGCAAAAATACAAGAGAAATTTCAAATCAATTGTTTATTACGACTGGAACGGTTCGCAACTACATTTCCGTTATTCTTGATAAACTTGGCGTAAGTAATCGAATTGAAGCCATCACACAATTCAAGGAAAAAGGATGGTTTAAATAAAAAAAAGGAACCCACAGCAACGGGCTGTGGGTTCTATATTTATATATACTAAAAGGGGTAACTTCATTGTACCTTGACTACATTAATGCCAGATGAAAATTAGATTGCAGGTATATTACAATTAGTTGACTTTATATTACTTGATATCTGATATTATTAAAAAAGCGGGAATTGTTCATATATCTATAAATAGAAAAGGTAGGCGAACTTCATGGTGGAAAGAAAGAAAACGATGTTGATGTTACCTGTCATTGGGGCGGTAATTGCTGCAATCATTGGGGGTGCGATCTGGGCAACGATCGCGATCCTAACTGAATATGAATTAGGAATTATAGCATGGGCAATTGGTGGACTGACAGGATATACGGTAGCTGTATTAGCGAAGAAACAGACTACCCGGGCACATCAGATTATTGCAGTCATTGCTTGCTTAGCCGGGATAATACTTGGGAAGTATATTATTATCAGTTACATATTAAATGATGGATTTAAAGGGATTATGAATAGTCAGACTTTCCACTTTTTTAACTACAATTTTACGGGATTATTTAATGGAATGGATGTTGTAATTATCTTGTTCGCCATCGTGACGGCATGGAAGTTACCTAGTAAAATGAATCAACAGAAACATATTCAACCACGAAAGTCTTTATTCTAATGCATGATCGCTTCATTTTTCCATCGCATATTTCCTTTTTTGAATGTGACTATTATGTTAAATGAACTATGTATTTTCACGATAATTCGACAATTTAACTGAAAATCCCTTTTATTTTCAGAAAAGATAGATATCTTTTAACAATTTAGAATTACATAAGAAAAAAAGCCGTTCAATCTCAAACATGAGATGACCGGCTTATCGCGTTTAACGATTTCCTATTTAATGTACATGAGGTTAAAGTATTGCTCTAACATACGTTTACTTGCGAACTCGTGACGAGTAGTTTCAATGCTCTGCTTCATCATTTCGACCCACTTTGGACGGTTCTCGTAGTACGTAGGTAACACTTTGTTAAGTAAAGTGTCGTATAGAGCCTCCGTATCATGACGGTCTAATAGCTCGAAATCTGTCGTCTCAAAGCCATCACCAATTTGCCATCCATTGACTCCATCAATACAAGCCTCTGGCCACCAACCATCCAGAATGGAGCAATTCAATACACCATTCATTGACGCCTTCATGCCGGAAGTTCCACTTGCTTCAAGTGGTCTGCGAGGGTTGTTGAGCCAAATATCAGATCCACGAGTTAACATTGCTCCAATAGTCATATCATAATTCTCTAAGAATACGACACTCTTCGGATATTTCTTCATCATGGAGACTAGATTACTAACAATTTTTTTGCCGTTATCGTCTAAAGGATGAGCTTTGCCAGAGAACACGATTTGTACTTTACCTGATTTTAGATAAGGCTCAATGATTTCAGGAGTAGAGAAGATCAGATCACTTCGTTTGTAAGGTGCTGCTCTACGAGAGAATCCGATGAGCAGATTATTTACATCTAATTGAATACCAGAGCGATCTTGGATGAAATCAATTAATTCTTGTTTAAGATCCATATGGGTTGCCCACAAATCGCCATCATCTTCAAAGGCACGAGTAATACGTTCATCAACCCACGTTGGTGTGTGAATAGCATTCGTAATCGCAATAATTGGGGAACGTCCGGAAACTTCCTTCCACATTTTGTTGGAGGTATCCGCATGAAGTTCTGCTACGCCATTAGAAATGCGTGATAGACGTAAGCCAGCGACAGTCATGTTAAAAGGATTGCCACCAATACGCTCCATTTGGTCGCGAGTCAAGCCATTGAAAGCCGACATATATTCAAGACGCTCTAATGGATGTGTCTCATTACCTTCTTTAATCGGAGTGTGTGTAGTAAATACGACTTCTTCCTTTGTTGCTTTCCATGCTTCTTCGAACGTATCTCCCGTACACATCTTCTCGCGAATTAATTCGGTAGCAGCAAGAGCTGCATGCCCCTCATTGAAATGGTAGACGTCAATTGGGATTTCCAACGCACGCATGGCCTTTACTCCACCTATACCTAGAACGATTTCCTGGGCAATACGTTCTTCGCCGAACCAACCATATAGCTGACCGGTAATCCAAGCATCATTGTTCTCAGGAATATCTGTATCAAGCAAGTACAGAGGGTTATTTCCGAAATGTTCTGTTTTCCAGACTTTACAGATGACATCAATGTTTCTGACTTTAACAGTTACTTTTACACCCGTATCTTCTAGAAAGTCGTAAACGTAGTTATGGTAAGTATCGTAAGGGTTTCCGTCCGCATCAATCCTTTGGTCTGTATAACCCTGTTTCCATTTCACACCGATTGCGACAATCGGCATTTGAATATCTTTTGCACCCTTGATGTAGTCACCGGCTAGAATTCCTAGACCACCAGCATACATTTTGAAATCGGAATGAAGTCCATACTCCATGCTAAAGTAAGCTACTGTCGGTAATGTATTCTCATTCATTTGACAAGCCCCCTAATCATCTCATTGTGGTTAATCCATTAGCAATATGATGTAGTACTTCTCTCGATGCAAACGTTTGCTTCATAATCGATTTCAAATAAACATGTAAGCGATTACGCCCATATATTAGCATACTTATCCATGGAAAATCTATGCATATAAGATAAAATGACCTATTTTCACAAAAAATTCATGGAAATCGGTAGTAGTGACCTTATTTTGATGGGACAAACGTTTGCATTTCTTTCTCTATAGGGGAGCAATTGCACAATGTTAGCTTAAATATTGGACATGAAGATAGGAGAATGAGAGAATGATATTACAAAGATCACATGAGGGATGGGGAGATAAAATTATGATACGATTTGGTATTATTGGAACTAACTGGATAACTGAACGTTTCATCCTTGCAGCATTGGAGACAGAGGAATTTGCTCTTACGGCGGTGTACTCGAGAACAGAAGATAAAGGCAACACGTTTGCTGCTCAATATAATCATCCTAAGGTATTCACGAATATAGAAGAAATGGCTTCAAGTGATCTAATTGATGCTGTGTATATTGCTAGTCCGAATTCATTTCATGCGCAACAAGCAATTCTATGTATGAATCATGGGAAGCACGTCCTATGTGAGAAGCCTATGGCCTCTAATGCTACTGAGATGAAAGAAATGATTAAGGTTGCTAGGGAGAACGACGTGCTACTAATGGAAGCTTTGAAATCGACGTTAATGCCGAATTTCAAGATCATGAAGGACAATTTGTATAAAATAGGACAGGTTCGGCGTTATTTTGCAGGATATTGTCAGTATTCATCACGTTATGATGCGTTTAAACAAGGTACGATTCTGAATGCTTTTAATCCAATATATTCGAACGGTTCATTAATGGATTTAGGTATTTATTGTCTCTATCCGATGGTGACCTTATTCGGTAAGCCAGATGAAGTTCGTGCTGTGGGTGTGATGTTATCTTCAGGTGTTGATGGTGAAGGAAGTATGGTCATGAAATATAACGATATGGATGCAGTTGTTATGCATTCTAAGATTACAGATTCCTATTTACCTGCTGAGATCCATGGTGAGAACGGAACGATGGTGATTGATAAAATTAGTCAGCCGTACGATGTGAAAATTCATTATAGAGATGGCACGATTGAAGATCTAACTCGACCGCAACTCCATGAATCCATGTACTATGAAATTCAGGAGTTTATTGGATTGCTAGCGAGAGGGCAACGAGATGGATCCATCAATTCTCATGCGAATTCATTAGCCGTAGCCGAGGTTATGGAAGAAGCTAGACGTCAGATTGGTCTTCAATATCCAGCGGATCGTCATTCAGATGTATGATCCTACCGTTTACGACAATTTAAAGGTCGCTTTTGAGAATACGTTATACGATTTGGATAATCTGGATGGTACCATTCAGATGGTCAATCGGTTGGACCGGATGGAAATGTCGGTTATGTCGAGGGAATTCGTTATCCAGTTCGTATTGGCGGAATATACAGATATAACAGCTGAGATTTCTTTAGAGGTATCACTCCAGGATCTAGCTGCTGAAATCCTAGAGTTACCAGGTGAGGAACCGGGTTGCACGTTGCGTCTACGATTCTATATGCCAATTCGTAATGTGGAGACACAGTGTGTTCAGGTTGATCAGGCCCTCCTAGAGATCTGGAAATCGCCGACAACACCGACACAAACGTTAAGTTATGTATATGGTCAAGATCCCTCAGGCTATATGAATACCATTGAGGTAAGATTTGAGCGTAAAATAAATGAGGATCAGATGGGAGATATCCCTGAGGTTGTGGATCATGTCATTCAGACACTACGCAATTTAAAAGATATTTAAAATACGTGATTTCCCTTGAATAGATCATAGGTGAGTTATCTAATCAAGGAAGAATCATGTTTTCCCTAATGTGAGAGTTTATTTAAGGTTTCAGGATAACCTTGATGCAATCATCTTCATGCTCATAGAACATTTTATAAGCATCACGGTGCTTGTCCCATCTTCAGGATGATATTTCTTTCAAACATACTTCCTAGAGGGAACATGTTATAGACAGAACCATAGACTCCAGTAAGTTGAATAGTGTAAGCGATAAGGAACATGATCAACCGCAATAACTCTTGATGCACCCTTCATCCAAGCGAATTTTTGCGCCATTAACCCAACAGGGCCACAACCTAGAACCGTCACCGTATCTCCGGGTTTCATACCCGAATGCTCTACACTCCAGTAAGCTGTGGGAAGAACGTCAGACATAAATAATAGGGCCTCATCTTCAAGTTCGCATGACTCTGGAATAACAAAAGGCATGAAATTTCCATAGGGCACATGTAAATATTCGGCCTGTCCTCCAGGATAGTTACCATAACGATCTGTGAATCCAAAGTATCCACCCGTATCTACCTTAGGATTTCGATTAGAGTTGTTACATTGGCTTTCTAAATCGTGCTGACAGTAATAACAATGCCCACATGAAATGTTAAAAGGAAGTACGACACGATCGCCTTTCTTCACCTTCGTGACCTCAGATCCGACTTCTTCAACGATTCCCATCGGTTCATGACCAATCACGTAGTCCTTATCGGCAGGTAGTGCACCAAGATAAATATGGAGATCAGAACCGCAGATGGCTGTTGATGTGATACGAACAATGATATCTTCTTTATTCTGTAAAGTAGGATCTTGGACTTCCTTAACTTGTATATCTTTCGCTCCCTGATATGTAACGGCTCTCATGATCATTCTCCTTTCTATAGGTATCTATTGAATTATGCCCCAGGGTAAAGATCACCATTCCCATGAATTAAAGCTTAAATAATCAAAAAAATCTGGAATCGCTTGTTAGCTATCCCAGAACTTTTGATCTTACATTTAGTTTCCTTTAAACCATTAGCATTTTTTGGTGCTCTGTTGTTGTCTAGTAATGACTAGAACTTCACAAGGAAGAACACCGGTACGTTGAATTTCGAGAACTTGGCTTTCTGTCAATCTAGTACCTACGAGAATAAATGATGAAGTCACATTGTTGAAGTTCGTTGTACTTAAGTTAGCTACATTCGTTCTTCCAGTGTAGATCCGGTATGAACCTTTGAAGTTATTTCGAGAGAAAAGAACTAAGGTTACATTTTGTGGAACCATGGTGTTGTTAACTTTAAAACTAGTGAGTAGATTGTTGAATCGTAAGGCTCCTAGATTCTTTACGGCTACTCCTCCGTTTCTAAAAACAATGTTTCTCCCTGTATAGTTGGCTCCTGCAAACAGGGAGAGTCGAAGATTGTCATTATTGATTGGCATTGCTATCACTCCTTATATGAGATGATAACAATATATGAAAGTATTATAGATTTGGAGTAGACTTTTGAGACGAAATTGAGTTTGCTTTTCTGTTAGCTGAGGGTTGAATGCTAGTTATCCATTCCTTGTCGTTGTTGTTTCAACAAGTCACGGATTTCAGTAAGTAATCGTTCTTCGTTAGAAGGAGATGATGGCTCAGAAGCCTTGGTTTCTTCTTTGCGTTTAAATCTACTCAACACTTTAATAAATAAGAAGATAGAGAAGGCAATAATGGTGAAATCAATAACGGTCTGTATGAATGAACCATATTTCAGAACGGCATCACCTAGAGGATATTGCATTCCGGAGAAATCACGACCCTCAAGAAGTAACCCAATTAAGGGCATCAGTAAGTCATCGACCAAGGAAGAAACAATTTTACTGAATGCAGCTCCTATGATAACTGCAACAGCAAGATCCATGACATTTCCCTTAAGCGCGAAATCTTTAAATTCTTTTAACAAAAGTACGTCACACCCTTATTCTATTAATATTTTATTAAATTATAACAATGTTGAGGATGGGTTACAATAACGGAGTGTGTAAGAGATCGTATTGACCAAGACGAGCAACTTCAAAGGTTTATTGCAAGATAATAGGAGGGAAATCCGATTGTAATCATTAATTATATGAAATATATCACGTAGAAATTGTGGTATACTAGGTGAAGATTGTCATTTTCTAGAATGATGATAATCTTGATAGCCAAATGTGGATACGACGCTCGCTTAGACGATATGTCTTGTGGGCATTATTTTTGTTTGTCTAGGACTTACATAGGTTACTATATATTCGTTCATGATGTGAATGAATAAGCTATCCCTACAAAAGGAGGATACTCTTGATGATTTCTTTGCATCAAGTGAGCAAAACATTTGTTACATCAAATAGTCATTTTCAAGCCATAGATTCTGTATCGCTTCAAGTGGGAGCAGGAGAAATATATGGCATCATCGGCAGTAGTGGAGCAGGGAAATCCACGCTCTTGCGAATGATGAATTTACTGGAAAGACCTGACGAAGGTACGGTGATCGTAGATGGTCAGGAACTGACAGCGATGACCGATAAGCAGCTTCGTGAAGCACGTAGATCGATGGGGATGATCTTTCAATCTTTCAATCTGGTTAATAATCGGACGGTAAGTGGGAATGTCGCGATTCCTCTCGAAATGGCTGGATTACCGAAGAAGGAGCGCTTAGAAAGAGTTCGAGAATACTTGGACTTTGTCGGATTACTGGATAAGTCAGATGAATATCCATCCCGTCTAAGTGGGGGCCAGAAACAACGGGTAGCCATCGCTAGAGCGCTAGTCACTCGCCCGAAGGTACTGTTATGCGATGAGCCGACATCCTCTCTAGATCCGCAAACGACGGCAGGAATTCTGGATGTTCTGAAACATATCAACTGTAATTTCGGAGTTACCGTCGTAATTGTAACCCATGAAATGGATGTAGTTACGAATATGTGCTCTACGGTATCGTTGATGGAGAACGGTGGTTTGGTCCGAACGTTCACGGCGGAGCTAGGGCATGGTATTTCACCCGATGATATTCTGAGCATGACTGAGGCACAAACAGGGAATAAAGTGAGGGAGACTCATGTTTGACTACATCATGCAATTTCAGTCTGAGATATGGCACGCGATTGGTGAGACTTTTGTCATGGTTGGAATTTCGATTGCTGCAGCCATATTATTAGGACTTCCAGTAGGGACATTATTATACTTGTGCAGAAAAGGTCAGTTGTATGAGAATCGTGTCTTGTTCGCTATTATGAATATTGTAGTTAATATTGTCCGATCGTTCCCTTTTCTACTACTTGTAGTGTTCCTCATTCCGTTTACGCGATTTGTTGTAGGAACAGCGTTAGGAACACTTGCAGCTTCTGTACCCTTATCCATTATGGCGATTGCTTATTATTCCAGATTAGTGGAACAGTCACTCTTGGAGGTTCCCAAAGGTGTTATAGAAGCAGCTACCTCAATGGGAGCATCGACGTTACAGGTCATCGTCAAGTTTCTGTACGTTGAAGCACGTTCAGGTCTCATGCTGGGGTTAACCACATCTACGATTAGTTTTATCTCGTATTCAACGGTGATGGGAATCGTAGGTGGGGGTGGAATTGGAGATTTCGCGATCCGGTATGGATATCAAAGGTTTGAGACAGAGATTATGATATTTACGATCATTATTATGATTGTTCTGGTGCAAGCGATACAGTATACGGGTAGCTTTATTTCTAGAGTGTTAGATAAAAGATAATACAGAGTTAAAATAGACAATGGGGGTTTTTGAGTTGATTAGAAATAAATCATTTATGTTGATTGCGGTTGTTGTATTGATGTTAGTTGTGGCTGGATGTGGGAATAAGAACAACAATGACCAGAATCAGGCTGAGGATAAGGCTCAGACTCAAGAAGAAGTAACGTTGAAAGTGGCTACACTTATTCCACCAATGACAGAGGTATTGGATATTGTAAAACCTATGTTAAAAGAAGATGGCATTAATCTTGAAATCGTCGTGCTGTCAGATAACGTTCAACCGAACAATGCCTTAGCTAATAAGGAAGTTGACGCTAACTTTTTTCAGCATGTTCCTTATATGAATCAATACAATGAAGCCAATAAGAGTGAGTTAGTGCCTGTACAACCCATCTATAATGCTATCTATGGTGCATACTCCAAGAAATATAAGAAGATAGAAGAGCTGCCTGAAGGAGCAACGATTGCGATGGCAAATGACCCTTCAAATATCGGACGTTCCCTTGTAATGTTTGAAAAAGATGGTCTGATCAAGTTAAAAGAAGGTGTAGGTATTAATGCAACACAAGCAGACATTATTGAGAATAAGAAGAATTTCAAATTTCAAGAGGTAGATTTGTTGATGTTGGCTCGTACGTTAGATGATGTGGATCTTGTTGCCATGACGCCAGCCTATGCTAAGCCACTAAACTTGACGCCTAAGAAAGATGCTTTGATTACAGAAGGCGATGATTCTGACTTCGTGATTACGTTAGTAGCTCGTAAAGATAATGTAGATTCAGCACCGATTCAGAAGCTCGCTGAGAGAATGACAAGTCCTGAAGTGAAAAAGTTCTTTGAAGACAATTATGCTGAAATTGCTGTACCTGCATTTAAATAGTTGAAGTTGTAAGGCATAGAGCACGGATCTTCGGATCGGTGCTTTTTTTGTTTTTATTTAAAAGGATTAGAAAAAAAGAGTGCCCCTTGTCATTTCATCAATGACTTTCAGGACACTCCCTTAATTACAACCTATTCATCTAAGATTCTTAAGCCTGTGGCACCGACAATCCTAGTCCTTCGGCTACACGTTGCCCGAATTCAGGATCAGCTTCTAACAAGTGACCGATTTGGCGAATCTTGATTTCATCCTTATCTACAGGCATCATAGCACCAACATAGTTCCGAACAAGACGCGTACGTTCATCTTCGCTCATTAGACGGTACAAGTCACCGGCTTGTGTATAATGATCATCTTGATCATAAGCTACGCTGGCTGCTTGCCCAGATACTTCGAATTCAGCTGGTTTATGTTGAGGTACTTCTGTAGCCCCACCATAGCTATTGGGTTCATAATATACAGCACTTCCACCATTGTTATCAGGACGCATTTGTCCATCACGTTGATTGTTGTTTACTTTGGCAGCATAAGGGCAGTTGATTGGCAACGCATTATGGTTGGCACCAACACGATAACGATGTGCATCTCCGTAAGCGAACAAACGGCCTTGTAGCATTTTATCTGGAGAAGCTTCGATACCAGGCACAAATGATCCAGGAGTGAACGTTGCTTGCTCCACTTCAGCGAAATAGTTCTCAGGATTGCGATCTAGTACCATCCGACCCACTTCGATCAGAGGGTAGTCTTTCTGGGACCACACTTTAGTAACATCAAATGGATCGAAGCGATACATATCAGCATCTTCTAATGGCATAATCTGAACATGCAGATTCCAGACTGGGAAATCTCCTTGGTCTATAGCATTAAATAAATCTTCTGTATGATAATCAGGATTCTCACCTGCAAGTTTAGCAGCTAGATCGACATCAAGATTCTGAATACCTTGTGCTGTTTTGAAATGATATTTCACCCATACCGCTTGACCTTCAGCATTAACCCACTTATAAGTATGACTACCGAATCCATGCATATGTCTTAGTGTTGCAGGAATACCTCGATCGGACATGAGAATGGTGACTTGGTGTAATGATTCCGGTGATAAAGACCAGAAATCCCATACCGCATTTGGACTCTTCAAATGAGTCTGTGGATGACGTTTCTGTGTGTGAATGAAATCAGGGAATTTAATCGCATCACGGATGAAGAATACCGGTGTGTTGTTCCCTACTAAGTCATAGTTACCTTCTTCTGTGTAGAACTTGAGAGCGAATCCGCGTGGGTCACGAACAGTGTCAGCAGATCCAAGTTCACCTGCGACCGTGGAGAAACGAGCGAACATAGGTGTACGTTTGCCTACGGTATTAAGAAAGGCAGCTTTAGTATATTGAGATAAGTCATTGGACACTTCGAAATAACCATGAGCTCCGGCACCCTTAGCATGAACGACACGTTCTGGAACACGTTCCCGATTGAAATGAGCCAATTTCTCTAGGAGATGAACATCTTGAATTAATACCGGACCACGAGGCCCTGCGGTCATAGAATTCTGGTTGTCTCCGACAGGAGCACCCCAACTGGTAGTAAGATTGTTGTTATTGTTAGTCATAATAATGAAATCACCTCATAAAATAATTTGTATAAGTATATGATAACAACTTTTAAAATATAATCAATACTTATTTATAATTATTATAAATAAGAGGTATATATGTAGTTTTAGGTTCATCCTAAAACCCAGCATGCAACAGCAACAGCCACCGTCACCGTCACAGGAACAGCAACTCAATCAAGTTCCACAAACTCACGTAATTATGGAGCATTCACAATAGGTCGGCCCCACACGTTCTGTTAACAATGATTGAAGCACTAATCTTACTCGTGATCGGTTACTGGTCGAATTACCTGGAATAACTCCTGTTAATAATCTAATAAATCCACTATTTAACTATGCAACTGGAAATTCTACCGTTAATTCATTCGATTCTCGGCTATTGTTGCTTAAATGCTCGAACTAGATGGAGAATAACGTATCTTCGTATCGTCGTAGCAACCTATCATCATACCGTCGTAGCGGTACCAAACACCGCGGTTTCTCTAAGATGTTGAGTCTAGTCATACCGGATCCATACGATATAAAAAAAGAAAACCGAACGGCTCTTAAAGAGTCGTTCGGTTGTTTGGTGCAGACCATAATGATTCGATTTCTTCCAGCGTCTTGCCCTTTGTCTCGGGAATCACACGCCAAGTGAAAAGGAAGGCAATCAAGGACATGCCGCCGAAAATCCAGAATGTAATTCCAGGTCCAATGGAATCAAGCATCGGTGGAAAAGATTGCGATACAATATAATCAGCCACCCATAATGCCATGGAAGCAATGGCTGTAGCTTTACCACGAATTCGGTTCGGGAAGATCTCCGACATGATTACCCATACGACAGGCCCAAGCGATACGGCAAAGGAAGCGACGTAGAGTAATATGAAGATGAGAACCAAAGGTCCTGAGGTATGACCTGTTTGAAAAGCAGCACCTATAACAATGAGACAGATCATCATCGAAGCTGATCCAACTAATAGCAGTGCTTTACGTCCGACTTTATCAATAAGCCATATGGCCAGAATCGTGAATAGGAAATTGACTAACCCGACAAGAATCGTCTGAGTTAATGCAGCATTTGTACCTGCGCCCGTTGCCTTAAATATCTCCGGTGCGTAATACATGACCGCATTAATTCCTGTTACTTGTTGTAAGACTGCAATCACAACACCTACAATGAGTGCAATACGTAATCCTGGTTTGAACAATTGACGAATAGAGCCACTTTCTTGCTCGAAAGATTTCTTGATATCGATAACTTCTTTTTTCGCTAATTCTTCCCCATGAATACGTAATAGAGCAGGTAACGCTTCAGCGGGTCTTCCTTGTTTAATGAGCCATCTAGGGCTTTCAGGAACGAAGAAGAGGAGACCAAGAAATAGTAATCCTGGAATAGCGCCTACACCGAACATCCAACGCCAAGCCGTAGTGATCCCCCAAGCCGCATCCCCAGAATTTGAGATCCATAAATTAATGAAATAGGTTAAAAAGATACCTGTTACGGTAGCGAGTTGGTTCAACGCGACTAGACGACCGCGATATTTAGCAGGAGCTATTTCAGCATTATACAGTGGGCATAAGGTAGATGTAATCCCTATACCAAGGCCGCCTATAATACGAGCTACTACATAAAGAGAGAACGTATCGGCTAATCCTGAAGCAATAGAACTGATTATAAAAAGGATTGCAGCAGTCATCAGAATTTTTTTGCGACCGAATTTGTCACCTAACATGCCTGATGATGCGGCTCCTACAATACAGCCGATAATTAGACTGGACACAGCCCAACCGACTTGTAACTGACTTAATTGAAAGTGTTGCTCCATGAAACCAATGGCTCCTGAGACAACAGCTGTATCGAATCCAAATAATAATCCACCAAGAGCGGATACAATGGACACTAGAATCACAAATTTCATGCTAATGTGTTCATGGTCTTTCTCTATCGTACTTTCCAAAGGTGTTGACCCCTCTCATTATCCACTAAAAACGATCTCATTGTATCATAGATAACCAAAGTGAAAGGGGGCAAATACCTTCACTTATCTGTGTTCTTACCGCATTTAATTCATACAGCGTATTTATAGCCTTATGACGATGCTGAATTAGCACATTTATGTCTTGGAAACACAAAAAAGTCCATGTCGTAGACATGGACATTACTCAAGATTTCTTCTGATTCCGGAATTCACTTGCGGTTATTCCGGTTACCCTTTTGAATACACGACTGAAATAATTCGGATCGTTGTAACCTACTTTGTAGCATACTTCCTTGAGACTTAGACTCTCAGAGCTCATTAGGAGTTTAGCCTTATCGATTCGTAACTTCGTGACATAATCAATGAAATTACTTCCTATTTGTTGTTTGAATATTTTACTGAAATAGTGTGCGTTAAGATGGACGAAGTCTGCCACTTCTTCAAGAGATAAATCCTCTGTATATCTGTCCTGTATATACGCCTGTGCCCGATCGAGGACGGTTATCGTTTGTTGTTCACGTTCCTCTCGAATCTGGTGCAACGCAGATATAACATAGGATTTATGACCTGATTCGGAGATGGAAGAATGGCTCTCCGACTCGGTTGAGTGTATATCCCTTTGCTTCAATTCCTCAAAGTGACAGATATTACTATTGTGTTCGTCATAGGTAGATGCAAATACTGCTTCAAAATAAGACTTGCGAAACCCTTCCGCTCCGCTATGAAGCGTTCCTATCCCGATGGATACGTCGTATTGGAGTTGCCTTTTCGTCAATATGGCGAGTTTCTCTCCATAACGTTTGGATTCTTCCTTCCATAGATCTTCAGGAATGGTAGGGTCCTTTTCTATGAAAATAGCCATGTGACGTTCAATTAATGAACTAACGATACAACTCGATTTATTCGTCTTTGCGAAACTTCGAATGGTATCATATATTTTCTGTTTGTTTTGTTGATGAATATGCTCTGGGAATGCGATCACAATCGCACAGCCTCGATGAAGAGGAAAGTCGAGCCACTCGGATAACTGTTCAGCATCCGTATCTAATGTCTGGTCGACCATAAACATTAAAGAAAGTTCATTCTCAACTAACGGGAGTAGCTGGGATACTTTATGTCTAAGTTCTAGTTCGTCCGTACGTCGTTTCTTCTCTAGGGTTAGCTCGGAGACAAGTTCTTCAAGCACGCTAATCACTTGATCTCGTTTGGCTGGTTTGAGAAGATACTCTTTCACACCAAGCGTCAGAGCTTCTTTAGCATAGGCAAAGTAATCGTAAGCTGTGACTAGGACGAACTTCGTATCGGGTAGTTTTCCTTTAATTTCTCGTATGGCAGTTAAGCCCTGGATACCTGGCATATTAATATCCATCATCACGATATGTGGCCGATGTTCTTCCGCTCGTTCAATAGCTGTTCGGCCATTATCCGCATGAATGATCTGAAATGTATCTGGCATCATGCGCTGAATGATCCATTCTAGTCCTTCACGTTCCAATGCTTCGTCATCCGCGATCAATATCCGATACATGCTGGGATTCTTCCTCTTTTCTAGTGGGAATTAGAATGGTAACCGTTGTTCCATATCCTAGTGTGCTATCTATGTTCACCAGATCATGTCGTCCGTAGAATAACTGCAGACGTTTGAACACATTTCGTGTACCCAGACCGGTGGAATGTTCTTTCTCCGTACTTGCTTCCATGCGAAGTAAGGATTGTCTTGTTGCTTCGCTCATCCCGCACCCATTATCCGTTATGGTAATGCGTACCCCTTCAGGCACTTTACCTATTTCGAGACGAATGAGGGCATCCTGTTCCATCTCTTGGATTCCGTGTATGAAAGCATTCTCGACTAAGGGTTGAAGCGTTAATGAAGGAATAGATTCTTGTAACGTTGTTTCATCAATATCTAACTCGAATGAAACGCGGTCTCGAAAACGTGCTTGTTGAATCGTGAAATATTCTTGGACCATGGCTAACTCATCTTGGAGTGTGACGGGTTGGTCTAGATTTCGCAAATTATATCGTAGCAGATTCGACATGGACACAATCAGATCGCTTGTCTTCTCAGCGCCTTCAATCAAGGCCAATCGGGAGAGAACATTTAACGTGTTGAAAAGAAAGTGTGGGTTCATCTGATTCTGTAGAGCTTGTAACTCCAATTCTTTCACAAGTTTCTCTTGTTGGATGTTCTCTTTATCTTTCTCTATAAATACCAATAGATCACTCGTCATTTGTTCGAAAGCACCGGATAGAATTCCTAGCTCGTCATTGGAACGTGGCACAAGAGGTTGGACGTGAAGATTACCTTTGGCAATTCTTCTAGCCATACCTACGAGTTGGCTGACCGGGATCGTGATGCTTCGAGAGATCCAGTATGCGAGCACGATACTAATGAGTGTATTAATAACAAATAGGGCTGAACCCAAGTGATTCAGGCGGTTATTCTCTTGTTCAATTTCTTGATATATGCTTTGGTAGAAGCTAATCTCTGAATCGACAAGCCGTCCTGCTCCTTCACGGATGAAGCTTGTCGTCTCCTCTGCATCCGCATAATGGGCAAGTGCCGTACGCGTGATATGATCTTCATCTGCTGTAATGGCGTCTGCTGTCTGCTCCATTAGTGTCTCCAACATATGGACATAACTTATCATATCCGAAGGTGCGAGAGAGGGGCTTGTGATATTCGAGAGTTGATCATGTATATTCTGTAAGTTCTTCTGTTCTTGTTGGAGTTCAACCTGGCTACCCTCTTCAGTATGGATCAAATGGTGATAAAGCAACCTAAGATTACGATCTGCTGTCTGAGAAGATTGTTTATACAGCAAGATTCGTTCCATCATGATGTCGTAGCTTTGTTGAACGGTTTTTCCACTTTGGAACAGAAAGTAGGTGACTACATTGACGAGTAGTACGAGCAAGGGAATAAATAGAAGTAGTTTTTTTCGAATCGTCATGGGCACGAGACCTCTTTAGGAATACCAGGTGAAGGACGGTCTAATATTGTAATCGCTGTGAAATGGTGTTGTTGTACAGTCTTGTTCTGAAAATAGTCATGGATTAACGATATTGCATCGTATCCCATGCGATTCGGCTGCTGTACAATGGTCAATTCAATCTTACACTGCGCGATCCCTTTCTGCGTCTCGTCTAAATCGTCAAAAGCAAAGATATGAATATCTTGTAGCTTCGCACGTTGTGTGGCATCTAAGATACCTAATCCATCGAGAGAGCTGAGACCGACCATATAGCGTACTTCAGGATGATTAGTCAGAATAGTCTCTGCTTGGTCTGCCGCTTGAAGACGAGAAATATTAGAGGATCTCACATCAACAATCGTAAATCTGTCAACTTCATTAATGACGGAGCGGAACCCCTCTAGGCGTTGTTGCTGATTGTCTGCTGACTCGTTGCCAATCAATACACCAATGCTTGCTTGTCTTCCTGTCGCTTGAACGACAAGGTCCCCCATCCTTTTCCCTGCCTCGAAGTTATCTGTCCCTACATAAGACAACCTGGAACTGTTAGGTTCATCCGTATCGATCGTGATTACGGGAATACCTTGATTCGTAGCGGTCATAATTAATGAACGATATATGGGATCATGGATACCTTGAATTAGAATGGCATCGGCTTTGGTAGCGATGGCTTTCTTGAATAGTGTGATTTGTTCATCTGGATTGATTCGAAATGGCCCACTGTACTCCAGATTGATATGGTATTGCTCAGCGGCTTCTCGCGCTCCTTCTTCAATAGAACGCCAGTAAGGATTGTCCAATTCCTGAGAGATTAACACGACGTGCCGACGGAGCGGATCAGCATTCTTCGATGTAGATCCCAAGGGTTCAATCATGTCACGAATACGAAGCATAGAGAACAAGAAACTAAGCATCAATGTAACAAATATGGTAAATAGGATCACTATACTAAGATTCCATTTCCTGTTAGACATGCTGCAACTCCTTAGATTCTTCTTAGTATGGACATTATACAAGAAACATGAGGTAAACCCAAAAGTGAACTTATCCCGGGTTTTCCCTACATAGACCAAATGATTGGAGATAAGATTTATATAGCATTCTTCAATGCGAAATTTAGTAGATTTATACATGAATAATGGAAGATTGAAAGAGAGATTAGAGGGTTTTTTAGCGAAAAAAACAGCAAAATGTCGGTTTGAAGCAATTTTTAAAATTTAAAATAAAAAGCCTAGCGTATATCGTTAAATAAATGTGTATTTTTTCCTGAATCTACTCTATTATAGTATTGTAACTCTAAAAAAGTTATAAAATATTACATTGAAGGGAATGAAATGTTTCATGGAAATGAGTTTCAAGAGCAAGTTTCATAAAGTTATGGCATCGTCGTTGACATTAAGTTTGCTTCTTTTACCTGTCGGAGGCGTTTATACTTCAGCAGCTGCATCAGACGATTCGTCTCTTAAATTGAGAATTATGGAGACAACAGACATTCATACGAACATCATGTCTTATGATTATTATAAAAGTGCTGTTGCACCAACAGTAGGGCTTGCTAGAACGGCAACTGTCGTAAAAGAGGCTCGGGTAGAGAATCCTAACACATTCTTAGTAGATAATGGTGACTTAATTCAAGGAACACCACTTGGGACTTACAAAGCACTTGTAGAACCTATCAAAAAAGGTGAAGTGCATACGGTATATAAAGCTATGAATCTTATGGGATATGATGTAGCAACATTCGGTAATCATGAGTTTAACTATGGTCTAGATTACTTGGATAATGCGATCAAACAAGCTAACTTTCCTTATATTAATGCTAACGTATATATAGACGACAAAGATAAGAATCCAGACAACGATGTAAATCGTTACGAGCCTTACAAGATTATGACTAAGACATTCAAAGATGAAGCGGGTAAAGAACAAACATTAAAAATAGGTGTTCTAGGTCTAGTAACTCCTCAAATTACAGAATGGGATAAGGTAAACCTTGAGGGCAAAGTTATTACTAAGGATATCGTAGCTACAGCTGTGAAATTCGTTCCTGAGATGAGAGCAAAAGGTGCAGATATTGTTATCGTTATGTCTCACACTGGGTTCAATGGTAGTGCACAAGCCAATGTAAATGCAGAAGATGCTGTTCTTCCTTTAAGTAAGGTCCCAGGAATCGATGCCATTACATTCTCTCATACTCATAAAGTATTCCCTGCTGCGAACGAAAAAGCTTTGGATAATCTATTCAAAGATAGCACTGGAAAATTGTTACCAGGTGTAGATAATGCCAAGGGAACAATTAATGGTGTCGCTGCCGTTCAAGCGGGCTATGGTGGTGCTAACCTAGGTCTTATTGATCTGTCTTTAGAGAAAAAAGATGGTAAATGGTCTGTGAAATCTACACAATCATCGACAAAAGCTATTTATGATGCTGTTGCTAAGAAATCGACAGTAGAACCTGATCAAGCGATTGTTGCTGCAGTAACTGCAGATCATGAAGCAACCATTAAATACGCAAACAGTCCAATCGGTACAACAACTTCAGCGATTCACAGTTACTTCGCTCTTGTACAGGATGATCCGTCCGTACAGATCGTAACTAATGCTCAAAAAGCATATGTAAGTGACTATATTAAGAAGAACCTTCCTAAATATGTAGATACTCCGATTCTGTCTGTTGGAGCTCCGTTCAAAGCAGGACGTAATGGAGTAGAAGAGTACACAGATATTGCAAAAGGTCCATTAGCTATTAAGAGCGCTGGAGATCTTTATTTGTACGATAATACACTTAAAGCGATCCTTGTGAAGGGATCCGTTGTTAAAGAATGGTTGGAAATGTCAGCAGGTAAATTCAATCAGATCGATCCTACAAGTAAAGAAGAACAAGAGTTATTAGATTCTTCTTTCGCAGTGTTTAACTTCGACATTATTGATGGTGTAACCTATCAAGTAGATGTAACTAAACCAGCGAAGTACAAAGCAGATGGAACTATGAATGATGAGAAATCAAGCCGTATCGTTAATCTTCAATATAACGGTAAAGCTGTGACTGCCGATCAAGAGTTTGTAGTTATTACTAACAACTATCGTGCAAGCGGTGGTGGTAACTTCCCAGGCGTGAAAGGTAGCACTTATATTATTGATAGCCCAGATGAGAATCGCCAAATTCTGATGGATTATATCTCAGCAAACAAAGAAATTAATCCTTCAATTGATAACAACTGGTCCATTGCTCCGATTACAGGTGAAGTGAACGTTACATTTACTTCTTCGCCAAAAGCGGAATCCTATGCTAAGTTAACAGACAATATCAAGTATTTGAACAAAACAGATGATAAAGGATTCGGAGTATTCTCCATTGATTTAAGCAAGACAAGTATTACACCAACACAACCAACAACACCAGAAGTAACACCAACACAACCAACAACACCAGAAGTAACACCAACACAACCAACAACACCAGTAGTTCAAGTACAATTTAAAGATGTACCTTCGGATCATTGGGCTTATGAGTATATCAGTGATCTAGCAACGAAGAAGATTGCTGCTGGTAAAACGGTAGATACATTTGCTCCTAGTGCAACTGTTACTCGTGCTGAATTTGCAAGCTTACTTGTAAAAGCACTTGGTCTAAAAGCTACAGGTGCAGCAACATTTAAAGATGTACCTGCAAGTAGTTGGTATGCATCGTCAGTGAATGCTGCATTTGAGAATGGATTAATTAAGGGTATAAGTGCTGATAAATTCGAGCCAACACAAAATATCACACGTGAACAAATGGCTGTCATGGCTAAACGTGCGTTAGATCTTAAGTCTGGCAAGACTGTACAAGCGACTACATTAACTAGTTTTACAGATAACAGTGAGATTACTGAATCTGCTAAAGCAGACATTAGTGTTCTTGTAGAGCTTGGAATCATGAAGGGTCACGATAGTGGCGCATTCGCACCTAAAGGAATCTCAACACGTGCAGAAGCTGCTAAAGTCATCGATCTTATTATTACATTGAAATAATAAGAGTAACGCATTGGATAGAATTCATGTCAATGAATAGCAAGTGTTTTTTCTAAGCAAGGCGTTCAAGTATCTTAAGATACGTTGAACGCCTTGCTTTTTTACGTGAATGTAAGGAAACACAACGCGTCCAAGCCTTATTTCATGAAATGTATTTAAAAGAGCCTGTACATTGCAGCCTGAGTTTGCGGAGTGTTTGACTTGATCGTCGAGATCTGAGATGCAGATTCAGATTCAGATGTTAGGTCTTTAAATTGCTGAGGGCCACACTCACGTCCTCCCCTTCCGATACTCCCTTGGTGACACATGAGACACCTTCTTAAAGGTTTTGCCGAAATGCGAGAAGTTATCGAAGCCACATTGCATAGCGATTTCAGAAATGGGTAATGTTGACTCTCGGAGAAGTCTCTGAGCTTCTGTTATTCGGGTTAAGTTTATGTAGCTGCTATAGGTGAATCCGGTGGTTTCTTTAAAGATACGGCTCAGATAAAATGGGCTGATGTAGAAATGTTGTGCAACATCAGATAAGGATAGTGGATCCGCTAGATGATCATTCAGATATCGAGCAATGTCCGCTATTTTGCGGCGAATGGGAGTCTCATTCTCATGTGTGAGGTACTTATTATGCTGACTCTGTCGATGAGCATGAAGTAGTAATTCAACCATTTGATGCCGAAATAAGAGAGAGCTGCTGGGTTGTAACTGAGTTAACTCGCGCTTCATCTTTTCAATGGTATCTGTTACATAACGACTCTCGTATAGGGGGAGTCGGAGAACGGGAATATCCCACTTAAAGGGTTCATCTAGAATATGAATCCATTCGGGATATAGCTGTTCTAGAACGCTGCGATGCAAATAAATGACGATGCGTTCATGATCAGGAATGCCCACATCAGATGTTTTGTGAACAGCATGGCGGTCGATAAATACGAGATCTCCAGCTACAATACGATAGCTTCGATCTTTAATGAAATAGAATCGTTCTCCTGATATTAAGTAATAGAGCTCATAATGATCATGGATATGATCATCATGCATGGTAAAGTGTCCGACTCTACGATCGTATTCAATTTCTATCGCTTGATTGGGGTCACGGAACGTTAAATGGTAAGGCAGGTTCAATACAATCACCTCTAATTAAATTATAGCAAGAATTGCGGGGTATTAGAAATATTAGTCATATTTTGAGGAGTAAACCGTGCTTGATTGCGCTATTCTTGATGTAATACAAAGAGGAGGCGGTTACATTGAGTCACAAGAAACGGTATGTATTGGTAGGTACTGGAGGAAGAGCGGAATTCTTCTATGCTGCATTAGCACAACATTATCATGAGACTTCAGAGTTGGTCGCCTTTTGCGATACGAATCAGACTCGTATGGACTATGCGAATCGATTGTTGAAGGAGAAGTATGATTATCCTGAGGTTCACACGTATACTGCAGATCAGTTCGTTCTGATGATTCATACAGAGCAACCCGATGAAGTTATTGTAACTAGCGTAGATCGTACTCATCACACCTATATTATTCGGGCAATGGAGCTTGGTTGTGATGTGGTAACGGAGAAACCTATGACCGTTGATGAAGAGAAGTGCCAGGAGATTCTAGACACGGTCAAAGAGACAGGACGGAATGTGCGAGTAACATTTAACTATCGTTATGCGCCACATCATACGAAGCTGAAGGAATTAATTATGGATGATGTGATTGGAAATATTCATTCTGTGCATTTCGAGTGGTTGCTTAATACGCAACATGGAGCAGATTATTTCCGTCGCTGGCATCGCGATAAACGTAATAGTGGAGGATTACTTGTTCACAAGTCAACGCATCATTTCGATCTTGTGAATTTCTGGATCGGATCTCAACCTGAGACGGTGTTTGCCTTCGGAGATTTGATGTTCTACGGTAAAGAAAATGCTGAGAAACGTGGCGTAACGAAGTTCTATGAACGAGCTACGGGTAATGAGATAGCTAAGGATGATCCATTTGCTCTTCAACTAGATGATAATGAACATTTAAAGGCCATGTATTTGGATGCAGAACATGAAGATGGATATCGTCGTGACCAAAGTGTGTTCGGGGATGGGATTAGTATTGAGGATACAATGGGTGTGTTAGTTCGTTATAAGAATAAGGCGATTCTGACCTATTCACTTGTTGCTTATCAGCCTTGGGAAGGATACCGGATTGTTTTTAATGGGAGCAAAGGGCGCATGGAGGTAAATGTCGTTGAGAAATCTTATGTAAACTCCGGTGGAGATAAAGCATTAGAGGGTGCTTTGCAAGGTAAGTCAATCCGCGTATTTCCGATGTTCGATGAACCTTTTGACGTTGAAGTAGAAGAGAAGGAAGGTGGACACGGAGGGGGAGATCCGGTATTACTTAATGATATTTTCGGGAATCCAGAGCCAGATAAGTTCAATCGTGCTGCCAATCATATGGATGGTGCGAGGTCGATCTTAACTGGAATTGCCGCTAACCAAGCGATCCGTACCGGACTTCCTGTTCGAGTAGATAGCTTAGTGAAGTTCTAAAATAGTCTAAAACAGAGGAGAAGCCACCTATACTAGGGGGCTTCTTTTGGCTTCCTCCATTTGGTAGAATGTAGTCATTACGTTATGATAGATAGAATGCACTAAAGCTATATTACTAGAACCCAAGGAGGAACATCATGGTAGAAGCAAACAGTCAAAAGGTTAAATGGGGCATCTTAGGTACAGGTTGGATCGCTGATCAGTTCGCTAAAGATCTAGCTCATGTAAGTAATGGTGAATGTTTAGCTGTTGGGTCGCGAACCGTTGAAAGCGCTAATACTTTTGCTGAACGATACAGTATCCCACGGGTTTATGGAAGTTATGATGAATTAGTTCATGATCCAGAGGTAGATGTGATATACGTGGCTACGCCACATCCTTTTCACAGAGAGAATGTCATGCAATGTCTACGGGCGGGTAAAGCCGTTCTATGTGAGAAGCCTTTTACAGTTAATAGTGGTGAGTTAGAAGAGATCGTAAGTTATGCGAAGGAACACAAGGTATTCCTAATGGAGGCCATGTGGACACGCTTCTTACCTCCAATCGTCAAAGTGAGAGAGTGGTTAAAGGAACAACGCATTGGGGACGTAAGGCTAGTGAATGCTGAGTTTGGGTTCCGTACGGGATGGGAGCCAGAGTCTAGACTACTTAATCCGGCTCTAGGTGGAGGAGCACTGCTCGACGCAGGCATCTATCCTGTCTCTTTCGCTTCTATGATATTTGGAGCTGAACCTAAGACGGTATCTAGCTTTGCGCATATCGGAGAGACAGGTGTAGACGAAGAGTTCTCCATGTTATTATCCTATGAATCTGGACAAAGAGCGATGTTGAATGGAGCAGTTCGCTTGGACCTCCCGAATGATGCCTTTATCCATGGAACAGAAGGATATATCCACATTCCACACTTTTTGAACGCACAATCAGCCACACTGTATGTGGGTGGAGAAGAAGTGGAGAAGTTCACGGATGATCGTGAATGTACAGGGTATGCTTTTGAAGCAGAGGAAGTGGGCAGATGCCTACTTGAAGGTCTTACAGAGAGTCCAACTATTACACTGGATGAATCTCGTAACATTATGAAACTACTTGATCAGGTCCGCGGACAATGGGGCTTGAAATATCCGTTTGAGAAATAAATATCATAGGATCCTACATGAGACATTTGAACCTTTATTAAAGGGTTTGAATGTCTTTTTTGTTTAGTTATTTCCAATTGTGACTATTTATACTGAAGGGAAGGCGACTTGTCTGATATAATCCTATCCTATTATATGAAATGCATGACTTCAGAAGGATACAGAGAGCTTCGTAGAATTCATTAGGAATGGGGGGACTCTGATTAGAAATTAGATGATAGTTGTAAGTTCAAATACCAAAATGAAAGAGGGGATAATATGAAGAAAACGAACTTTAAATCCAAATCTCGATATAAACCGAAGTCCAAATCGAAGTCTAAATATATCATAATCATCGGAGTTGTTGTGTTTATTGCCTTAGTAGCCCTGATTGGTATACTTAACAAATCTCAGAATTCCTCAGCACTGGAAGATATGCCTAACTTTACGGAAATCCGTGGAGAGATGAATCTGGATGGTATTGACTACAGTAAGCAACCACATTTGGGCAAAGGAGATACAGGAATCCAAGTCATAGAATTTGCTGATTTCAAATGTCCTGCTTGTAAAGAATGGGACGCAACCTATTTCGAGAAGCTAAAGGCAGAATTCGTGGATACGAACAAAATAGATCTCTACTTCATGAACTTCGCCTTCCTTGACCGGGATTCTATTCTAGCGGCTACTGCAGGAGAAAGTATTGGCAAACAGAATAACGATGCATTCTGGCAGTATAAGAAATTGTTGTTCCAGAACCAAAAGGATGAGACTCAAATCTGGGCAACGGAGAAATTCCTGCTTCAATTTGTAAAGGACAATATCACAGGCATCGATTATGATCTATTCAAGAAGGATCTACAGAATCATACAGATGCTCTAGCTGCCAAAGAAGATTATAAAATCAGCGCATCGTTAGGTGTAAATGGAACGCCTAAATTTATGGTGAACGGTAAGCTTCTCCCTAGTTCCTCTTATGAAGAATTAGTAGCTGCGATTGAAGATGAAATCTCTAGTGGAAAGTAAATAGGTTACTATGAATTACAATTTGAAAGGCACTTGCTGTAAGCGGCGAGGCCACAGAAAAACCTGAATCTGTAAAAGTGGATAAATAGATAAAGGCGAATTCTCACTCCATTTCGAGTAAGAATTCGCCTTTATTTATGTATATTCTCATGATTTTTACTTTAATAGCGTATATTCTTTTGAGATTGACTGCGAATATAGCCATCGCCCCTTGCATTTCCAAGCCTATGAGAACTGAAGAAGATGCCAGATCATACCCGTGTCGGTGTTTTAATTCGCTATTTTTAGGAGGCGCCTTCTAAAAGATGCCTTTATAAAATTAAATAACATTAGAGGAGCGTAGCGAAGGGGGGATTTGAAACTGTAGGAGCGATAGTGACCGCCTTTGTCTCCGGATTTCATCCGCTAACAGCGGCCGGAAGTTCAAATATTCCTCGTAGCTACAACGGACTCCTTAGATGCATAGGTCTCAAATTAGTAGGGACTTCTTCGGTGGCCTAGTAAACAGCAGGTGTCTTTTTTGCGTTGGATTTTATGGTTGAGAAAGTATTAAACATTGTTGGTGTTGGACGACACGGCTTATTAAATGGCAAATGAATTAATTATTCATATAAATTAGACACTTCACACGAGGTTCGAGAATAAACTGCCAATAAGTTTCATTATTGAACCGAGACGGGGGAGCATGACGTGCCGAATCGATACCAGAAGAGTAAGTTTAGGGCCATCACGAAGCAATATGGATTGGACCTTATACGTATTAAAACGCATGATTCTCTATACAAAAAAAATGCCGTGTATTGTGCCACAACAAACAAAGGTAAATTCCTCGTGAAAGCACTAAATACCAGAAGTATGGGTAAGGATTTACCGAAAAAAGAATTCTTCTCGTATGTTCGAAAGTTAAAGGAATCACATTATCCTTATGCTCCACAGTGGTTAAAAACGGGATCAGGCAAGTTCTTGGTTGGTTGGCATGGAAGACCCTATTATATGACTGAATGGGTTACGGGCCGAGCCCTTAATCGTGAACCTGAGGACTATGTATCGCTGGGAAAAGCGCTTGGTCATCTCCACAAACTCCGCAGAATTCATCGTACTCCAACACCGCTCTATACGCAGCAGAGAATAAAAACATTCAAAGCTCAAAGTCATCTTTTTCAACAGCATTTGAATTACATTCGCAATAAGAATAACGAATCGAGTCGATGGCTCGAGAAACATGGTGAGCGTTGTGTCCAATTGTCGAATGAAGCATGGGGAATTCTTCAAGATGCTAAAGTAAAACGCCTTCTTGCAAGAGAAAAGAGACATCCCACCTTGGTCCATGGTGACGTTACCATTCCTAATATCGTGATTCATCACAGGGGATTGTTTCTTATTGATTGGGATTGTCTGAGAACGGAGTCTATGTACTATGAAGTTGCGAAGACACTTGCCAACACAACAGCTTTCAAACCAACACTAATAGACGGTTTCTTGCAGGGCTATGAAGCGATTAGACCACTAAAGTCATCTGAACGTCTACTAATTAGTGCTCTGTTTAGGTTCCCACGGGAAGCATGGAATGTGGCGCGTAAGACGGCTACAGGTAGAAGCTACCATGAACTTGACATACTTGATGAAACATGGAGTGACCGCTTGAATGCCATAAATCATCTTGATGAATGGGCTAAGAGGTAGCCATTACCTTTCAAGGATTCGGATAATCAAAATTTGATGTAAGACGGGTGATCAAGGATGGGTCTAAGATCTGAACTCGAGAAGCATTATGGTATTCATATTTTAAAAATGGCTAGAATTCGCGATGTATACAAAATAGCAACACGAAGTCATGGTCTTCTATGTTTGAAGAGTTATGAGATCCTAGAAGAAGAGATGCAATTCATTACACAGGTCTTCACACACTTACTCCAAAGGGATTTCAACTATGGCCCTAAGGTGCTATTAACGGTTGACCATTCTTATTGTCTTGTAATCAATGGTGTGTATTACATGCTTACGAATTGGGTGAAAGGGGAACATCCGCAATTTACAAAAAAGGAACATTTCAAGAAAGGTATTCGAAGACTGGCAACATTTCATTCCATTGCCCAGGGATTCAACGCCCCACATATTCCAGCTAATCGGATTAGATACACTCAGTTGAAGAAGCATATTAAATCTGATTGTAATTACCTTGTAGATTATCCCAAGCTGAAACATATGATGTCGATTTGCGAAGAAGCATTGGATCATGTTGATAATCCAAGTGTTATTCAAGGGATCGAACGGGAACAAGAGGCGATGGCTTTTATACATGGCGATTACAATTATCCGAATCTGATGTTAGACACAACGAAAAAGATGCATATGATTGATTTCGATAATACATCGTTACATGTGCGTATGGAGGACTTTGCTCATATTTTACATCGAAATGTGGCTTGGAAGGGAAAGGATATGTTGCGTTGGATACAATACTATGATAAATATCGCCCTTTAAGTAAAGAAGACCTACATGTATTGTATACGTTATTGCTTGTTCCTTATCCTATAATTAGGGCACTTAAGCAGAGCAAGCGGTATAACCGACAGCATATCATGCTTCCCTCCAGCCAGAAGATCAAAGAATATAAGCATGAGTTAAAACAGATGTTATAAGTGGCTTGATATTCGTCCACACCAATTAATTGATGTTGGCATTAAATACAACGTATCAATTAATTAGTGATGGAGGTCTTTTAAATGAGTGATTCTGATTTCAAAGAAAAGCATTCTGGGTTTGAAAAGGAAAATCGTAAATTTAAAAAACATTCTAGAGAAAGCCGTAACCATTTCATGGAAGTGAAAGATAAGAAATTATCGGAGGGCTTAATCACACTCGTTCATAGTCTTAAAGGAATGAATTCAAAGTTGAATCGAATCAATAAAAAGGTATGCCGGATAGAAAAATGTTGCAAACGTCAAAACAGACACAAACACTAAAACTTGTTAAAGATCCTCCTCATCTCCTCATCTTGATTATTCAGGTGGGGGATCTTTTTTTTGAAATATAAGCTACTTATGAGGTGACAAAAAATTCAAATGACATGACAGGAGATGATACCAGTGGTATTCTCTTAAGTATACATAGGGTAAGCGCTATCATAGTGATTATATTTGCGATGCGATAAGGGAAGAGGGGACGAACGGATGTATAGAAAGAGAATCACTTCAGGTTGGATGATCATACTTGTGATGATGGTTGTATTAGCTGGATGTGATGGGTCGATTGGTAACACATTGAAAGAAGGAAATAGCACAGCAACACCAACAGATAGTAATGACCAGAAGATTACATTGAAAATGATGCATTTATGGTCGGCGGCAAATTCTGCTCAACAGAATAAGTTAGTGAATGAGATCATTGGCCTATACCAGACAGATCATCCTAACGTGACCATTAAGCAAGAAGTTCTGGAGAATGAACCATATAAGAATAAATTAAAAGTATTATCCGCGTCCAATGAGTTACCGGATGTGGGTATTACTTGGGCCGCAGGGTTTATGGAACCTTATGTAAAGGGAGGGTTGTTTGCAAACTTAGACGATATTCTAGGTGGGGAACAACTGAAGGATAAATTCGTTGCAGGTACAACGGAGGCGTATGCCGTAGACAATAAGACGTATGCTCTTCCCATTGAGTTGAGTATATCGCCGATCTACTATAACAAAGCTATTTTTGCAAAATATAACCTTCAAGTCCCTACAACATATGATGAATTCAAACAAGTTGTAAAAATGTTAGCAGATCGTGGTGTCGCACCCATCGCGTTGGGTAACAAGGATCGCTGGACAGGCTCATTGTGGTATATGTATCTAGCTGATCGAATTGCTGGTAATGAGACGTTGAAGAATGCTATTAATGGTTCGGGTTCGTTTGATGATCCAGGTCTCATACAAGCAGCTGCGGAGATTCAGATGTTAGTGGACATGAATGCTTTTAATAAAGGATTTAACGGACTATCTCATGATGAAGCTAAGTCGGAGTTCATGAATAATAAAGCGGCTATGTATTTAATGGGATCCTGGGAATTACCTAACTATACGACAAGTCCTGATACTCCGCAGAATTTCAAAGATAACATTGGATTCTTTAAATTCCCTACTGTAGAAGGGGGAAAAGGGGATATTAACAGCTGGGTAGGAGGTCCAGGAGTAGGACTATTCGTAGCTGAGAATTCGAAGGTGAAAGACGAAGCTAAAGCTTTCGTAGAATATTTTGTCTCCAAGTGGGGAGAGCAATCCGTCTCAAGTGCAGGCATTATTCCAGCAACGAAGGTGGATACAACCAAAGGGTCCTTACCCGCATTATATAAAGATCTATTTAATGAATTGAATAGTGCTAGTAGCATTACACTATATACGGATGTTCAAATGAAGCCGAACGCGGCACAAGTACATTTGGATATGATTCAGGCATTATTCGGTAAGGTCGTGACTCCTGAAGAATTTGCGAAGAAACATATAGAAGCAATTCGGAAAGGAAATTAATTAGGTAGTTTGGATCAAGGTCTACGAGAGTGTCTAGTTCATTAGTGAAAAAGGGTGAAGGAAGAATAAATAATACAAGAATAAGAGAAGTACGACGCTGTATATGATAATTTTTGTTTTCGTTGGTTTTTGGTAAATGTCATAACATGGGGTTATAACAATCATTACAACTGCGATTAAAAAGGATAACCGACTTGGGAAAGCTATGAAAAAAATCATGCTAAGAAAGTTAATCATTTTGATGATTGTTTCGAACTTCCAACTTTTCATGCTATATCTCCTTAAATATTAGTTTATTATCTACTTAAGTAAACGCAAGGTTACGGTGTGAAGTTTAAAAAAGATGCTATGAGTGGAAACAGTCGTGTGTATGGAACAGCATACTTTCATAAAAGAAAGGCTACCTAATCTGTCCAAGAGATAGATTAGGTAGCCTATTTGTTTGCCTAACTTAATAGTCCCAGCATTTGCAAGGCATGTAATATGCCATCTTCATCGACGGCCTTGGTCACGTATTTCGCAGCATTCTTAGCTTCAGGGATCGCATTTCCCATCGCTACGCTATTTGGAATCATAGATAACATTTCGATATCATTTAATGCATCTCCGAAAGCATATTGGTATTCAGGAGCAATACCAAGCTTGTCGGTAATATGACGGATTCCCTTAGCTTTGGAGCCTCCTGCTGGAACAACATCCACAGCATTCAGATGCCAACGTACGAAATCAAAGGCATGGAATACATTCTCATAGAAGGATTCTTCCTCTGGTCGACACATCAATAGCGACTGGTAGATATCTCTACCTTTGTAATACAAGGGATCGTGAATAGGGACGATTTGGCTTTTAAACGTGTTGATGGTCTTCGCCACATATTCATCGTCAGGAACGTTAGCTCGCATATTCTCATGGTCCATATAGACGATTGCGTGTTCATTGGATAGGGCTACTTGAGTCAGATCACTCAAACTCTCACTGTTCATCGGGTTGCTATAGATGGCTTCTCCTCGTAGAACTACGTACTGACCATTAAAGCTAACATAGGTATCAATATCGAGTTGTTTACGAAGATCTTCGAACATAAAGGGTGCTCGTCCGGTAGCGATAGCTACTTCATGTCCTTGTTCCTTCAGGGAGAAGATGGCTTGTTCCGCAGTCTTGGGGAGTTCCTTGTTATGATCCAGAAGGGTACCGTCAATATCGAAAAAAATAATGCTCTTATTATGCATATAGCTACACCTAATTTCCACAATATTAGTTACATTCACGCTAGTATTCTCCATTATACCAAAGAATAGGCCTGAATTAAGTGATGATGCTCATGACATCGAATATTTACGAATAATCTATATAAAAAGGAAAAAAATGATATTTTTATATACCAATTTATAGAATTAGTGATAATATGTTATGAAGAAATAGAATGTTTCGCGTTAGAGGGGTAGAGCAATAAAGTAAGCGGGAGATTATTGAACATCAGGAGAGGAAGATTCTATGATTAAGCGATCTTTTTATTTATTATGGGGAACACAGACGGTATCGAATACAGCTGATATTATCTATCTAATGGGATTGATCTCATTTGTATTTGGTAGTACGCAATCCCTCATCTTTACAAGCTTCGTTCCATTGTTCCGCATGTCTTCCAAAATACTTAGTGGGTTAATGGCTCCCCTAGTCATTTCACGTTACAAGCTCACGCGTATTTTATTTGTCTCACAGGTAGGACAATTTATTCTGTTCACAAGCATGTTATGTTATCTATGGCTCGTTCCAGCCAATCGGTCCTATGTGATTATATTCCTTATTGTATTTGGAATGTCATTCTTGGATGGGTGGACGAATCCAGCTCGAAATGCACTCGTGCCAAGACTAGCTTCAGAAGAAGGGTTAATGAGAGCAAACGGTTTAATCTCTGTTAGTGATCAGGTTGTTAGATGTGGTGGTTGGGCGCTTAGTGGAGTGATCGTGGCTATCCTAGGTCCAATACCTACGCTAACTATAGCTTCCGTCTGTTATGGTATTGCTATGGTACTAACAGCTTTTATCCGTGATACAACTGTAGATGGTAGAAAGAGTAGCATTCATAGAAAAAGTATGAAACAAGTGCCAACAGATGGTTCGACCATCGTAGCCGAATCTTCTTTACATAAAGAATCACGCTGGAGCAACCTTACTGAGGGATGGATCCTTCTTGGGCGTAATCGTCGCTTACGTTCACTCGCCATTATTGATGTGTTTGACACGTTGGGAGGAACAGCTTGGATTAGCGTATTCCTTCTTGCCTTTATTCAACAAGTACTCCATCGTGATGAGAGCTGGTGGGGGATTATGAATGGATCTTTTTTTGCAGGATCTATAGTGGGTGGATTATTTGTAGTAACCTTAGTGAAGAAGTTGCAAAAGCGAAGTTATCTAATCATGCTCCTAGGGTTGTCCGTATACGTCTTGTTGACGGTCCTATTCGCTTTCACAACACAGCTGTTAGTTGCCTTGATCCTTCTTACGTTATCTGGATTTCCTGTACAAGTAGCGGGTGTGATCCGACATACATTGATTCAAGAGAGCGTAGATTCAACTCAATTACCGAAGGTTTTTGCCGCTTGGGATGTCGTGGTTAATCTAACCTTTATGAGCTCCATGGTGGTATTAGCTTGGTTCGCTGACACATTCGGTATGGTTAATTTATATCTTCTAGCAGCAGCACTTACCACGATTTCAGTTATTATTGCTGTGTTTTACCGCAAAGCATTCAAGGCACCTGAAGTCGTTCAACAAGATCCAATAGGGTTAAGTAATCAGGTGAGCTGAGATTGTTATTATATAGAAATATAGCATTAGCAGATATATACATTTGTGTATAGACCAGATGCGAGGTTTGAAGTATATTAAAATAGATTAACGTTAGCAACGCAATAGTTCCCCTTGAAGCACAAGGCGGATTTCCTCTTTAGGGAAATTCGTCTTTTTTGTTGTCTAATATTATCGGAAGATAGGTAAATATATATTTACTTGTTAGGAATATTATACCAATTTATTTCAGAAGTATGATAGAATGGCTTTGATTTTCGTTTAGTGCAGATTGGGAGGCAGCGGCGCTGATCTATTTTCACGTGAGCGTAGCTGAAATAAATGTAAGGATGTGAGGCTTGGATAATGTTCTTGTAACAAAGAGGGATGAGAGGAAATTATGAGGAGGACAGAAGAATGAAAAAAATATTATTATCTCTAACGATGGTTGTGATGTTCGCTAGTACGGTGGTCATTCCAGTAAATGCTGCGGAAAGTACCATTCCCAAAAATACGGTTATTAACGTGCTTATGGATGGGAAGAAGATTAAATTTCAAGGTGGTAATCCATACTCGGACAGTGCAAGTAGAATTCAAGTTCCCTTTCGAGGGATAGGTGAAGCGATGGGAGCAAAGGTTGATTACTCTGGGAAGAATGTTTCTTTTGAGAAAGGTGATATTTCTATTCAATTGACGTTAGGTTCAAACATGGCTGCGGTAAACGACAAGACCATTACGTTGGATTCTGTAGCCACTGCAAAGAATGGACGAACTTTTGTGCCTCTTCGTTTTATCAGTGAAAACTTAGGTGAGAATGTCCGCTGGGATGGAGAAGGGAACATGGTGTGGATCGGGGAAGAGAAGTTCTATACACAAGAGGAGATTGCAGGAGCGGGTGAAGATATTAGTAAATATGCTTCGTTGTATACAGGTGATGAGTATCTAATGAGTAGTGCTATTAGAGTTCCATACACTAAGATTCATATACTGTCTATCGACCAACTTCCAGTGAAAGTCGGACCTAATATTATTTATGATATGTGGACATATCGGGAAGATGGAAAGAGCTATATTGCCATAAGACATTCGGATACATCTCCTAACATTTATTTTCTTACAGATGAATTTAGACCTAAGTTTAGATACCCTTGGAAAGAAGATTCTAAGAAAAAGGTAATCAAAACAGATGGTTATGCTGTTATGGAATATGCGGATCGCCTGTATGGAGATAACAATGCTGAGAATTTTAAGATCAACCAAGCGAAATATATTGGATTTAGAATTGACACGACCTCTATTGTTCTGCTGAAAAATCCCTGGGAATGAGGTCGTAAATATTGATCAAAAAGAGAATATTTATAACAATCATAGCGATTCTCATTTTCATTGGTAGTCTACCATATTCAGATTCTATTCATGCAGCAGGACTAACGTTGCCTACGTATCCGGATGGAGATAATATAAACATTCATTATTTTGTGGGATTAGGATATCACGATATATGGCAACGGACGAATGGGCAATGGACGAGCGATGGCTATCCTGGGGGTCCTTCAAATACGACTTGGATTTATGAGTTTTATTTCCCAAACAGAAAGATTAAAAGTGTGAAGGTTGATCCATTTGTTTATGCTACGATAAACCGTCAGGTTAAGGTAAATACAGATGTAAATGGTGACGGTCAATTGAATGCACAAGATATTTTCTATACCTCTCGGTATAAGCAACTACACTATCATAATTTTGTAGATAAAATGGTGCAAGAAAACACGTTTACTGTTGGGAAAATTTCTGGGCAGGAGATTGGTGTAGGATCTGATAATGTTAGTGGCCAAGTGGATGTGAATGGAATACTTAATGCTCCTAATCCAGAGAGACTTACGCCAGGAGCAGATAAAGATCCATCCCTTGTCGGTTTAAGGCACTATTTTCCGATCTTCTATACCATTGAGCTTGAACCCGAAGGTGGTACTGCTGAAATACGACACTTATCCACAACAGGTAAAAGCCTAAATGGTGTAGCTGGTTTCACAGATAAAACGAAGGATTTAATCGTAGGTACGAATTACTCCTTCACACATACGTCAGGAACAGTAGACTACGTATATAAGGGATATAAGAAAAGTACAGTATCCACCCCTTCAGGTGGTAGTATCGTTACCGGAGATCCACCGGCGCTCAATCCATATGACGGAAGCTTTCCAGTGTATTATATCAACTACTATTATGAGACTAATGTTCCACCACCACCTGATGCTGAATGCACTATCCCCGCACCCGGACAACCCATATCAGGAAAGTACATGGATCCCGTAGTTACAGCAAGGATTCGAGCAGATTCTCGTGGAAGTGAGCAATTCGATGTGTTGCTAGGTATACCGACATCCGAGAGCCTGTATGGAAATGTATTAGCGAGAAACTACCTATATCAAGATGAGTTTGTTCAAATGACAGGAAAGTGTACCTTTACCGTTTCAGTGAATAAGGAATACACGTTAACGTGGGACCCAGGACAACCAAGTATAGATGCACAGGGAAAACCAATAACCATACCCGATCCTCAAAGTGATACCGTTAGTAAAACTTATCAGTATAAAATAGAGCGTCCATACTCATATTGGACAATTAAAAATTTAGAAGTCTACAAAATAGATCAGGCTAGTCTAGTGAATTATGCGCTCCCGAATTCGGGTATCGTCATTCAACCAAACGGTTATACAGCGCCTTATTATTCGTCATCAACCAATGGTAATTATTATCCTCCAGTACCCCCTGATGAGGTGCAAGCACCCGGACAAACATTAAGTGGAGGGAAAACAAAACCTAATGTTCCAGATGATCAATCTAGTCTGAAATCAAGTGCAGACAAAGTAGTAGAGAAAGTAGAAGTGGAAAATGATTATTTAGAGTTTAACGGACAAAAGATTCTGAACAATTCACGAGTGAAGGAAATCGGACTAACACCAGGGCAAATTCCAGCACCACAAATGGTTGGTCAAAATGTTTTGTATAGTCCCAATCATATGATTAGTAGCAGCAAGGTGAATAAAAAAGATACACCGAGCAGCGGAGTCATTAATTATGATTTAATGTCAGGCAATATTAATGGAGGATCAAACCAACAATTTGCAATCAATGGTATTAACACAGTAACCGTACACACGCCGGTCGTAAATTATTCATCCGTAACAGATGATAGGGCACATAACCAGAAGACGACACCTAACCCCAATCGTGCTGCATTCATATTAGATCGACCTTTTACCGTTCGGATTCCCACAAGTGGACAGCACGTGAATTACCCAGGGTACGGCAACCGAGATTATAGCAAATACATAATGACCAAGCAGGTCTATTTTCCATTCGATGTATACAATATGAACAAAACGTTGTTTATTCCTAAAAAAACGTGGATAGATGTTCCGATCAATCAGCTTGATACGACATTCTTCCTACCTGTATGGGTAGATGAAGGAGATTATACCGTCTATTTCAGGACGATTGCCGAGAATTCACCAACACAGCTAGAGACACAGCCCGACGCGAACATAGATCTAATCCATCATGTAGCTACGGATGAAGTATCGGTCGAAGTAATAGGACGAATCTATGACTTCCGTGTAACGGACATCGCAGACTATCACTGGGAGACCGTCTTCCGTGTGAAGAAGGGAGATTTCACACCACGTGGAGTTTCTTATTGGGTAGGTACAAATTCTATCGATGGAGCTCCGCGAGGAAATCTATCACCATACCTGCTTCCAATCGCTCCCGGGAGTCATCCACAACAAGGATATAAGAATGTCAGTGTGAAGACGGGATACCATTTTAAATTCGATCTGAAGACAAAAGGAAATATGTTCGGATTGCAAGATGGGATCGATATCACACCCAGTTTTTACTTCGTAAGTAAGGACGGGAAGACGCGCCAAAGCGTGGATCTCTACTATAATAGTGGCTCGAAGACGATGATTAAAATTGGATCACCGCAAGATACCGTAAAGAGGTATGTCATCCTGAACGAACGACTGCGGAATGTTCCGCAGCAAGAACTCATGAATACAGCGTCTTATCGGTACAACCATGATGCGTTAGCGCAGAAGGAAGGCAGCAGTAGTCAATATATTGAGAAATATATCAATACGTTGACTAAGGAGAAAACGTGGGTTGGATCGTATAGCGCCCTTACCCTTTCATCGAATATTCGTACCCTCTTTGGACCTACTGCAAATATACCCAATGGGGTAGATACGGAACGAGCGAATGCTTCGATTCAGCACTGGTACGGGGAATACAGCATACCAGCGGATGTATATGCGGTGAAGAAGGGGACGAACGTGGCGGATTACGCTCGGACGAAGGGGCTAGACGATCATTCATCCCTATTCCTAAAGAACGGTTATATTGTCGTTAACTTTGATATGGAGACGTTACAGAATGGAGATGTCACCCACCCGCATTTGCAATATATCCATGCTCCCCTCATGAATCAATGGCAGATGGAAGGATTCAATAGAACGTATACCGACCCGAAAGGACAGAACTTCACACTTCAAGATGGGGATGTTGTATTCTATCATGCGAACTTATCTAGCCGAGATGATTTCGACTCACAAGTTCCTCATTAAAGAATAATTAATGAGTCTATTAGATCTCAAAGACCACAGCAAATCTGGATGCAATAGTATCCAGATTTGTTTTATTTACAGGTTTAATTTGGCTAGAATCCATTTCGAATGCATTCATTATTATTCTTAATATTCAATAATATTGAATTTAACCAAATATTATGAATTGATCTTGCCGATATAGATTAAGGTAATAAATGTACCTATCGTAAGTGAAGTTAGTTAAGGGGGAGCAGCATGAGTTGGTATTTAAAGGCATTAAAGAATTATGTGGGTTTTCAAGGGAGAGCGCGGCGAAAGGAAAACTGGCTATTCGCCCTTTTTACTTTCATAGTCTCCATGATGCTTCTAATCGTGGATACCATTACAGGTCAAGACGGAGTATTAACACTAATATATTACGTAGCCTCAATATTACCATCGCTAGCTGTTGTAGTTCGTAGGCTACATGATACGGGAAGAAGTGGATGGTGGTACTTTTTGAGTCTGATCCCTCTAGTTGGAGGTATTATTGTACTTGTGTTTTTGTGTCAAGATAGTGTAGACGATAATAAATATGGACCTAATCCAAAAAAATTAGGTTAAGTTAGGTTTAGAACCTCTCTCAATGTTGAGAGAGGTTCTGTTAAAACGGTGCCGTCTTTGAAAAGGAACGGCACCGCTTCTACTTGCATCTATATTCCAGGACCGTTAACACTCACTTGGTATTAGAGCATTGGAAAGCTTAGTTCGGTACGAAAGTATTGCCCCGGAAGGTGAGCTTGATGGCTATGGATGACGAATAACAGGAAATTCTCCTGCTAATGTGACTAGTGCACGTTCGGGAGATAATTTAGATGGAATTATTTCATCTAAAGTTTTCTTTACCAGGAAATTTGCGGATAATGGATTGAGTTAAGGGGATAATTGTAGCTAGAATAAAAAGTGGACACCTGTTAAGAGAAACTGGATAATTTACTTAACAAAGAAAGAGGTGTCCTTTTATGAGGGAACAACGACAACGGTTTAATGAGGAATTCAAAAAACAGACGGTGAAATTCATTCAGGAGCAGACAAAAACAGTTGCAGAGATGGCACTGGAAATGAATATTCCTGCAGGAACCATTCATCAATGGATTGCAAAGTACAGAGAGTTTGAGAATGAGTCTTTGGCAAGTCCGGAGAAAGTTCGTCAGTTAGAACAGTTGTTAAAAGAGAAAGAACGTGAATATCAAGAGAAAGATCGTGTATTTGTGGATCTTCAGGAAGAAATGGCAATTTTAAAAAGGCTCTGCACATCTTCAGCAAAGAAAAGAACTAAGGTTCCAGTTTATCGAAAATCATCGCTCTGAATTTCGATTGGAGAAGATGTGCAAAGTGATGAAGGTTTCAAGGAGCGGTTATT